>JBBRMZ010000041.1:0-25939 GCA_038230555.1 Chitinophagales bacterium | reverse complement strand
TCTCGCTGAACACGGAGGGGAAAGATTTGAGGTGTATTTTTATTTTTTTGCAAAAAAATAAAAATACACCTCAAATCTTTCCCCTCCGTGTTCAGCGAGAGAGAGGGAATTACTAAAATTGTCATACAATCATAGAAATAAACTGTACGCCAAAAAATTTTTTCAAATTTAACAATATTTGCCAGAAATAAATAAATTTTTATTGAGCAAAGAAAAAATTTAAACTGTATACAAGTATTTAAAATACAGAAAATTGATTAAAAGACTAAATCAAATTTATCCTGATCCCCTAAAAACGGAAAACGTTTCCTAAATACATGCAGCGTGTTACCATCTAACGCGACGGTCGGAATGCTTTCAGACCTGTATTTCTGAAATAAAACCTTCCCCGCAAAATCAACAACGGAAGAATCGCCCGCATGGTCGATCCCGTTCCCGTCTTTGCCGACCCGGTTAACGCCGACGATATAACATTGATTTTCTATGGCGCGCGCGGTCAGCAGCGATTTCCAGGCGTAGCGGCGGCGGGCGGGCCAGTTGGCGACGTAGACGCCCAGGTCGTAGTAGCCGCCGCCCTCGCGGTCGTCGTTTCTGCTCCAGACCGGAAAACGAAGGTCGTAGCAAACCATCGGGCAAATGCGCCAGCCGCGCCAGTTGACGACCAGCCGACGAGCGCCGGGCGTAAAAGTTTGAGATTCTCCGGCGTAGCCAAATAAGTGACGCTTATCGTATACCTGGAACCCGCCGTCCGGCTCCATCCAAACCAAGCGGTTAAAATATTGGCCGCCAGATTTTGCGATATAACTTCCCGTTACGGCGGCGTTGAGGCGGCGCGCCTGGTCGCGCATCCAGGCAACGGTTTCTCCTTCGTCCGTTTCCGCCAGAAGGGCGGCGTTCATGCTGAATCCGGTGGAAAACATTTCAGGCAGGACGTATACGTCGGAGGGTTCGCTTTCCGCCAGGAGGGATTGCAGATAACGGCAATTTTCTTCCTTACTTTCCCAAAACAGGCCAGTCTGTAGCAGCGTTACTTTTAAAGTATCCATTCGGATTATTTTATATCCCTTTCCCGGATTTTCTGTCGCATCATTTTCAGCGCATAAAAAAAGAGACGCGATATAGTACCGCGCCTCTTTTTTGCCTTGAAAATGAAAAAGTCTGTTTTAGTAAGGGTATCAATAGCGTCGCCCTTTTGGCGCGCGGACTTGATGATACAAAGATATTATTTCCTGATAAAAATAAAAACTTTGCACCCGCAAACTAAAAAATTATCTTAAATAACTATTTAAAAACTATTTCTTAGCGTCGCCCTTCAGCGCGCGCGGAACTTCGATGAGTACCAACGGAATGCTGGGCGAACTCATTATTTCTATGCCCGCAGGAACAACGGCGTCGCGGACGCGGTTGGTCTGCCCTAAATCAAGATTAGAAATATCAAGACTGATTTCGCCGACCAGGTTTTCTGGCAAACACTTTACTTTTACCTTACGCACCATTTGGATCAATTTTCCGCCGGATTTAACCCCCGGAGAAGCGCCTTTTACGCGGACGGGAATATCGACGCGGATCGGATGACCTTCGACAAGGCGCAAAAAGTCAATATGAACGATCTGATCGTTGACGGGATGGAACTGAACGTCTTTCAGGATCGCTCTGACCGACCGACCGTCCACGGTAATTTCAGCGGTTTTGAAATCGCCGGTATAGATGATTGAACGAACCTCGTTAACAGTGGTCTTGAAATGAATCACTTCATCTCCGCCATATAGGACGCATGGTATGCCGCCGGTTTTGCGGTCGGCTTTTGCGGCTTTTTTGCCAAAATCATGCCTGACGTCGCCCTTTATTTTTACTTCTTCCATTGTAAAAGAACGCAATAAATGTGGTAAACAAAAAAATTTATTCTCTTTCCCTGAAAGAGCGCGCAAAGATACTATTTTATTCTCAACGTTTGCAATTATTTTGCCGACGCCCAAAAATCTAATGGTCGGATTAACCTAATCAATCCGACTGAAAACCCGGGAAAGGGATATTTTTAATTTTTGCAAAAATTAAAAATATCCCGCCTACCCTTCCTGCGCCTAGAAGGGGAGTCTCTAAAATAAATCTATTCACCGTCGAACAGCGCGGAGATCGAGCGGTTTTCATGAGTATTGCGAATCGCGCGGGCAAAAAGTTTGGCCGTAGTCAAGACCTTGATTTTCGAGCTTTCCTGACGCAAAGGAATCGTATCGCAAACAACCAGTTCCAATAAGCTTGATTTTTCAATATTCTGATAAGCGGCGCCGGAAAGAACGGGATGGGTGCAAAGCGCGCGCACGCTCTTGGCGCCTTTGGAAAGAATGACGTCGGCCGCTTTGCAAAGCGTGCCGCCGGTATCAATTAAATCGTCCACGAGCACCACGTCGAACCCTTCGACGTCCCCGATGACGTTCATAGCGGCCACTTCGTTCGCTTTTTTACGATATTTGCTACATATTACAAAATCCTTGTTGAATATTTTCGCATAGTTGCGCGCCCTTTTTACGCCGCCGACGTCCGGCGAAGCGAACAGCGCGTCGGACATATCCAGGGTTTTGAGGTAGGAAGTAAAAATGGGCTCGCTGCGCAGGTGATCGACCGGCACGTTGAAAAAGCCCTGTATCTGGTCGGCGTGCAGGTCCATCGTCATAATGCGGTTGACGCCGGCGGCTTCCAGGATAGTGGCGACAAGTTTTGCGGAGATCGGGACGCGGGCTTTGTCTTTGCGGTCCTGGCGCGCGTATCCGTAGTAGGGAATGACCGCTGTAATATATCCTGCCGAAGCTCTTTTAGCGGCGTCGATAAAGAGCATGATCTCCATCAGGTTATCCGACGGAGCGAAAGTAGATTGAATAAAAAAAACATAGTCGCCGCGAATGGATTCGTTGATGACCGGTTGGATCTCGCCGTCGCTGAAGCGCGAGGTGGACAGGTCGCCCAGTTTTTGATCGTATTCCTCGGCAATTTTCTCCGCTAAATAACGCGAACTGGTTCCGGAGAACATTTTGACTTCAGACATAGGTAGGTACACGACGGTCGTTATTTTGTTGAACGGATGACCCGCAAAGGTAGGTCTTCGCCGCAATAAAAAAAGGCCCAAATTTATAATTTAACGCTAAAATTTAACGCCAAATTCTTTTACCCGCGCCGGCTTCCAGGTTCAGGTCGTCTTCGATTTCTTTCAATTCGATCGTCAGAGCGGCGATGGATAACTGGATCTCCCGCAGCGAAAGCGCCATCGACACGGTCAGCGACGCGAGGCTGATGCCGAACATCAGGCGGGCCATCCACATCACGTTCGCATAGATCATAAACATGCTCAATACGCAAAGGAACAGCGCAAAAACGCCGAGCATCTGCATGTTACGGATTAAATAAATCCGCCGCCGCAGGTTTCTAATTTGAAGAATTAGATCGGGTTCGCGTTTTTCGAGGTAGCGCTCTTTGAGTTTGCGGGTCAGGGTGGCGGTCGCCATGAACCGGTTCGTGTAAGCGAGCAGTAATAAAGAAACCGCCGGAAACAACAGCGCCGGGGTGGATAAAGTCATTTCCATTTAAATTGATCACTTTTAGAAAGTAACGTCGAGCGTTACCTGTTCGGTTCCCCGCAATACGGTCGCTTTGACCGTTTCTCCTTTTTTACAATGGTTGAGCGCGTCCATATAAGAATAAATATCTTTCACTTCCACGCCGTTCAGGTTCAGCACTACGTCGCCTTGTTTAATGCCGGCCTTAAAAGCGGGCTTCCCTTCCGTCACTCCGTCCACGCGCATTCCTTTTCCGTCAAAAGCGTAGTCGGGCATGACGCCCATCGTGACCTTAAAACTCCGGTTTTCATTGTTCGGACTTTTAGTGGCGGTAAAGGTCATTTTCGGGAAGGTGCAGGTTGCTTCCACGACCTGGACAATATAGTCCAGTACTTTCTTTTCGCCTTCATAATTGACTTTTTCAGCGACGTCGGTTGGTTTGTGATAATCGCTGTGCTGACCGGTAAAAAAAGCGACTACCGGAATGTTCTTTAAATAAAACGACGTATAGTCGGAAGGTCCCGTACCGGAACTATCGGTCTTTATATGCAGGTCTGTTTTAATATAAGCTAACAAATTTACCCAGAGCGGAGACGTTCCAACGCCGGATACGATCAGGCGATTTTCTGCGTTGAGCCTTCCGATCATATCCATGTTCACCATATAATCTACTTTTCCGAGGTCGACGGACGGATGTTCGCAGAATTTTTTTGACCCGATCAATCCTAATTCTTCGCCCGAGAAACAAACAAACAGGAAATTATACGGTTCCTTGAGTTTGTTATTCTTAAAATACCTGGCCAATTCTATGACCCCAGCCGTCCCCGAAGCGTTGTCGTCGGCGCCATGGTGAATTTTTCCCGCCGGATTAGCGTCCAAAGAAGTGCCTTCGCCCGTAGTTCCTAAATGATCGTAATGAGCGCCGACAATGATGGTGTTTTCGGCGCCGTTATCTAAATATCCGACGACGTTTTCCCCGGCTATCGCGCGTCCGTTCGGATCTTCGGTCGCGTGCGGATTGAGCGATTTTTTGAACGTATAGGGTTCAAAATAATCTTTTTGCCCTGCCGGAGGTTTCAACCCGATCTTTTTAAATTGTTTGGCAATATAAATTGCCGCCAGTTCTGCTCCTTCGCTGCCCGTCGCTCTACCCGCCAACTTGTCGGACGCGAGGTAATAGACGTGTTTTTTTATTTGGGCGGTTTGAATTTCCTGCGCGAAAGCAGTTATAAAGCCGCCTGTCCCGAAAAAAAACAAGAGGGAGATATTTATTTTAAGAATAAATCGCATGAGCGTTTTTAATAAGTAGTGAAGGAAAACTGATTCATCAACAAATAATTTGAGAATAGGATCAATTTACCCAGTCGGCAATAAAAACGTTCGTGTCATGCGTTCCCCAGTTATGTCGGTTGGAGGAGAATACGAGCTTTTTCCCGTCCGGCGAAAACATGGGGAAAGCGTTGAAATTGCTTTCCGTGGTGACCGCCTCCAGACCCGTTCCATCCGTATTGATCATATAGATTTGAAAATCGTAACCCCGCTTGGAATGATGGTTAGAGGAGAACAAAATCTTTTTGCCGTCGGGCGTGTAAAAAGGCGCCCAGTTGGCTTTCCCCAGGTGGGTGATCTGGCGCATATCCGAACCGTCGACGTTGCAGGTAAATATTTCCATTTCCGTCGGCGCTACCAGACCCTGCGACAATAGATCCTTATACTCTATCACGGCGGAGTCCGTTTGGGGACGGGAAGCGCGGAAAACCAGTTTTTTACCGTCCGGCGAAAAGAACGCGCCGCCGTCGTAACCCAGGTCGTGCGTTACTTGGTGCAGATTACTGCCGTCGACGTCCATGGTCCAAAGTTCGAGATCGCCGGAGCGAATAGAAGTGAACACGATCTTTTTCCCGTCCGGCGAAACCGTGGCTTCAGCGTCGTAACCGACGGTATCGGTAAGGCGTTTGACGATGTTTCCTTTCAGGTCGGCGACAAAAATATCGTAGCTGTCGTTGACCTGCCACAAATATTTAGTCGTTTTGAGGGTCGGCGGGGGAGGGCATTCTTTGTTGGCGAGGTGCGTGGAAGCGTAGAGAATATGTTTGCCGTCCGGCAGAAAAAAAGAGCAGGTCGTCCGGCCCAGCCCGGTGCTGATCAGCGGCGGACGGTAAGCGGTGTCTTTCTCGGCTTTTTTAACGTTCATATTGAAGATCTGGTCGCATTTCAATCCCCATTTCGGGTTGCGGGACTGGAAAGACAGATTTTTAGAATTGAAGCTAAAATAGGCTTCGGCATTATCGCCGCCGAAAGTGAGCTGGCGCAGGTTTTTCAAATGGGTTTGTTCTTTAACGCTCGACAATTGGGCGTAGGAACTAATTTGGGATAACAGGCAAAAAGCGAGAATAATCGACTTTAGCATACCGGAGCGGTTAATAGCATTAAAATTATAGAGGGTACAAAACGGGAGGGCAAAATTACGTTTCCGCTTCATGCGGCGCCGACGACGGCGCTGGAAATGACATAATAATTACAAAAAATAAGGAAAGGCCGTCCTCTTGCGCTTCATAGATCATACGGCTGTATCGCCCAATATTTTTTCTAATAGCGCGATGAGCGTTTCAACTTCAGCGTCCGACAAGTCGCTCAAGGTCCAAAGGACATGAATTTCCTGATCTAACAACTTCAATAAAGTTAATCCCTTATCGGTGATCTTAATGTCTTGGGTTCTTTTATCGGTTTTTGTGATGGCGCGGCTAACGAGGCCTGATTTATATAACCTGTTCACGAGCCGCGAGACGTCGCTCATTTTGTCCATCATTCTCTCTTTGATCAGGAACTGGGGACAGGGTTCCGGGTTTTGGCCGCGCAGGATACGCAATACGTTGAATTGCTGGGTAGTGATACCGTATTGTTTAAAGAATTTTTGTTGCCTGGCGATCTGCTGGTTGCCGACCAGCATTAAGCCCATCAGCGCCTCGTGGCGGATATTGGTCAGGCTCCGGTTACTCCGAAGCGCCTGGAGTATTTTTGCTGACATTCGATGGTTGAGTTAGTTTGTTCATACATTATTTTTCTACCATAACGTAAAATGACTTTCGATCCGTTCCGCCATCCGACTGGAGGAAGCGGACGCTTTAATAAAAGGGTTTTAAAGGAAAATTAAACCGGGTGGAAAGATCGATCAAATATACTGATAATTCCATACATTTAACGATGTATATAATAAAAGAGCGTCTAACTGATTTCACATCAATTAAACGCTCAAGAAAATTCGTCGGGGTACCAAGATTCGAACTTGGGACCCCCTGCTCCCAAAGCAGGTACGCTAACCGAACTGCGCTACACCCCGAACTAAGAAATTTATCTTTACAAAAACCAAGCGGTGAAAGAGGGATTCGAACCCTCGGTACAGTTTCCCGTACGTCAGTTTAGCAAACTGGTGGTTTAAGCCGCTCACCCATTTCACCATTCACCGGACGGTTTTCGTAAAGCGACGCAAAGGTAAATTAAAAATTTGTATTTATCAACCGGGTCGTTAAATTTTTAATCAAATAGACGGGATTAAAAGATTTTTAGCGCTTTGAGGAGCGCGTTCGAGGAAACCGTAAAAACTGGCGCGGAGGGACGGAATTTTTATGCTGTTTGCCTGACTAAATATTTTTGAACCTGAATAGGTTTTAATTAAGCGATTGATTAGTCATTGTATTACTTTGGGAAGAAGGTATACAAAATTATATTTCATTAAAACATAAAAAATATAGAAATAAAATATAAATATATTTTACTAAATTTGTTGTGAATATTATTTTATTATAAAATTAGATAAAAAAATATTTATATAATTGTATTTTCAAATAATTATCTTATGGTCAATATAAATAATCACATGACGGAAAATAAAAAATTTCTGGGTCTTATTAGAAATATTAGTAAAAGGCAAAGTAGCAAAGATTCTAATATAAGCCCTAATAATACTAGATCAAATAGTCATGTGATCGCATGGATTTTAAGTCCAGGAATGCCAAGCACATTTCTACATCAGAATGCAATTAACAATACTAATGATAAAAATAATATAGAGGTAAATAAATTTATATTTTTTGAAATTCAAGTTAATAGTAATAATAGACAAGATGCCAAAAATGCATACATAGCGATTGCAGAAGAGGAAATTCATAATAATATTTTCCAGTATGATCTAGATACCATCAGATTTATTTTTGAACACGCTAGTGAAAATCTGCTAGGCGCTATTATTTCTAAAATTGAAACTGAAGAGAATAATATTGAGTTTTCATTAAATTTAGATAAAATTAATTTAATTAAAACTAAAATTTTAAAAAATATTAATTCACCATTACAGGTTTTTACCGAAGAAAAAAATATTGAAAAGAATACAAATATTAATTCTTTTTTGGATAGTATATTTAAAGTAAACTCTATTGAATATAATCTAAATTTATTTAGAATAATAGTTGATGGTATAAAATATATAGATAATGACGAAGTCTTTCAACTTTGTAAAGTATTACTTAATTTTAATAAAAGAAACTTAAGCATAGGCTTTGAAAATTTAGATTTCTCACTTTATCAAAAAGCAATTAATAAATATAAGTTTAATTTTTGGTTCGAGGGAATAATTAATTTTTGCGAAACAGAGGTTATAAAAGAAAAATTTGATACTTCTAATGAAAATTTAAAATTAGAAATAGTAAAAAGGTGTAGAGGCAATAAAAGAGGATTTCTAACTTTACATGAGAAAGTTAGAAATCCTGACGAGATAGAAGTTGTATATTTTTCTAATATTAGAAATAAATTATTGGCTGAACTAAATCATGCCCAAAAATCCATTAATGTCGCAGTGGCTTGGTTTACAAATCATGAGCTATTTAATGTTTTATGTGAAAAACTTAAACATGGGGTCAAAGTTGAACTAGTAATTATTAATGATTTTATTAATAATTGGGAATTTGGATTGCCTTTCCAAGAATTTATTGAATTAGGTGGGAAATTATATTTTAGCAAATATCCGAATGTAATGCATAATAAATTTTGCATAATTGATGATAGAACCCTATTAAACGGTTCCTATAATTGGACATACTTTGCGGAAAGTCGTAATGACGAAAATTTAATGCTATTTAAATGCAAACCGTTATTAATTAAGCAATTTAAAGACGAGTTTGAAAGATTAAAAAATAATATTGGTGCAGAAACACAAAATATAACTTATTTTAATATTTCCGAACTTGGTCATTTTGAAAAAATTGGTTATAGAAAATATATTTCAGATGATCTTTGTTTAAAGGCTCAAACTTTTATAACAAATAAGATTATTTTTTCATCTTCATTATTAACCAAGGCTTTAGAGATAGATGATATTAATATCCTAGCAAAGGAATTACAAAAAGGAATAGCGACCAAAGTAGAACTTGAAAATGATAAAATAATAATACGCGAAACTATATCTGAATCTAAAATTTTAACTCTTCCAATACTTGAAGCTGAAGAAAACACTATTTCATTTGATGAAAGTATTCATAGCAGCAAGGATTTAAAAGATGAGGATAAACAACAAATTATGGTTAATCCTAATAGGGAAAACATAAATTCCATAATAATAAAAATAGATCAGCCTGTTCAACTAAACAAACCAAATAATCCAGAAATAATAACTGAAACGCACTTAAAAACTCCTATTCATGTTAATTCATCACAAACGACTAGTTTAAAAAGTGAAACTAAAGTTTCAGATTTAGTTCCAATTACTCCCTCTATTCACCAAGAAGAAGATAAAAAATATAAATATGAAAATTTACAGATTGTCTTTGCTTTAGATTATTCAAACTCAATGGAAAAATATGAAAATGGAGGGCTTGAATTATATTCAAGTGGGAAAATACAAGAAATTATTAATAAAATTTTTGCCATTTGCGACGCTTTGACTTTTGAAGAAAGTATTGACTTATTCTTATTTGAAATAAAGTCAATAAGGCTTCCTAAGAAAATTATTAAGACAAATTATGACGATTATATTGAAAAAGAAATTACTAATAAATTTGTTATGAATGGGACAAATATTCATTGTGTAATCGAAGACATTCACGAAAAATATGTTAATGAATTAAAAAATGAAAAAAATGTCTTCGTTATATTAATTACAGATGGGGAAAATAGTACAGAGGGCTCAAATGAAAGAGTTAAAGATTATTTCCAAAAACATTCAGGTTTTCCTATTTTTTGGCAATTTGTAGGGCTGGGAGAAAACTTTGACTTTTTAAAGGAGCTATTGCAAATAGCAGATAATGTAGCCTTTTTTGCCTTAAATGATATTAAATCGGTCGAAAGTGATATTTTATTAAAGAGATTAACTGAAAAATTTCCAAAATGGTATGAAGAATCTAAGAAAAATGGTTTAATTAAATCAATTAGCAACACTTAAAAAATAAAAATACTTTTAAATTTATATATAATGGTGTAATAAAAGAGATTCTTGTATGATTTTAATCCTCGGAATACTTTTGGTAGCCTTTTCTTCTCCTTATTTTTTCTAAATTATGCGAATAACGGGTTGAAAAAGTTTAAAAAAGGGCACCGGGACAATAGACCCGAAAACCGGAAGCGGATACATCGGGAGTATAGCGTCTTTTATCCCCTAAATATCGACCCGAACGTCCGTTCATCATTAATAAGTACCGTTATTCGTCAACCCCCTAAGTCATATATAAGGCACATATAAGTCAGGTATAAGCCAAGTCTGACTGCTCCCTCAAAATGTACCAGGTTTGGGAGAAGATAAAGCAAATAAGTGCCACAAAAATGCCTTATTCATCGTAATTTATAATTAAAAATACACAAAAAGTAGCCTGGCGGTAAACCGCTAATGCTGGTTTTTCACCCATTATTCGCATAACTGGAATAGACTATTTAAATTTCTTTTCAGACGGATAAAATCAAAACTTTATTTATTTTTGACTATGAATTAAGAAAAATACTTAGTGACGATTTATTTTTGCCAGGATTTCGCTCGTTTCCTACATTTAAACCCGCTTTTCAGCGACCTATTTCATTACTATGAAGCACATAAAAAAACCTTTAACGCTACTGTTCTTATGGGGCGCCGCCGCTTCTGTTTCTATCGCCCAAAAGATCGATACCGGCCCGTTAGACGCCTACTGGAAACTAACAGAACCGCTCAAACATGGAGATTCCCTATCCGTCAAAGACTGGAACGCGTTTTTAAAAATAGAGGCCAATCAGATATATATAGAAAATCAGGGTTTTGATAGCGCTTACCTGGAAAGAGAACGAAAAACGATCCAGTATGTATATATGCCGCAATATGACACGCTGTTGCAACGCAGGCTCGCGGCAATTAAAAAATCACCCGATTCTTACTGGCTCACCTATAAAGTTTATCAATACAGGGCCTACGAGGACGCCTTAAAAAATTACGAACGGCAAATTACCACGCCCGCTTACCTGGATTCAATTTATAAAAACGCGTTTCAGTGGCTGCCGGAGCGGTTACAAAAAAGAGATACTTCCGTAACGATTCATTTGCTGGGCATAGAAAACGACGCCATCGCCGGCGACGGAATCATCATTTTCACCGGCTGGACGGCTTTCTGCCAGGACCGGCTAAAAATGGGTATCCTGGGCGGCCACGAAATGCACCATGTGTTGAGAAAAGGCGTCGACTTTAAAAACGTAACGCAAAGCGATCAGGGAATCATATATGTGTTGAATAGCATCCTCAACGAAGGAACCGCTGATATGGTGGATAAAAGATACGAATTGCGCCACTTAGACGCTTTGCCGGAAGAATATAATTTTCAGGAATTCCTGTTCGGGCGGGCGGATACCATTCTTAAACAAATAGACAGTTCTGTCATGGAATTAACGCGCTCGAAGGGAAAGGTTTTTAAAACGGAAAAAGAATACCGGAACATCATCAAATATTCCAGCGGCCATTGCCCGGGTTATTTTATGGCGGACGTCATCGTACGAAATGGTTTTAAGCGGCAGTTGATCGAAAATATTCAGAACCCGTTCTATTTTGTCTATTTATACAACAAGGCCGCCAAAAGAGACCAAAAAAAACCGGCGGCGTTTTCCGCGCTTTCCATTGCTTATATCCAATTATTGGAAAAAAAATACTGGCAAGTACATTGACAAAGCAACATTTGAGAAGGGACGCCTGTGTTTCAGAGGATTCAAAGAGCGCCGTAATTAAAATTAACCTCCACGCAAACATTCAGGAGCAGGGAATATTTTGCTCAGTTAAGCGCCGGTTCGATAAAAAACGGCGAATGGTTTATATGCCTTTATATAAGCGCGCCAGATCAAGCGGACAATTTTCAATAGCGTGTAAAACAGCCACGGCTTCTTCTCCGACATAATCCTGCGGAAACCAGGAACCGTCGGCTTGTTTGCTCCAGACGGCGACGCGGCGCAGGTCCTGGTAAATCAATACGTATTCTTTAAAACTTTCCAGCGAGCGGTATAGCTCGAATTTGGTCGTCCGGTCGTGTCGCTGCGTTGATTTTGATAGAACTTCAACGACCAGCAGCGGATTGGTAATCGTGTCCTCTCTGCCGTCAAAATATTGAGGCGCCGAACAAATGACCACGGCGTCAGGGTAAACAATTTTATTAAATGCTTCGATCCGTATTTTAGTATCGCTGTTACTGACTAAATAGTCCAGGTTTTTTTCCAGCAGAAAAATTCCGATCAGCGTGGACGCTTTTTGAGCTAGTAGATTATGTATTAATTTTGCTCCAGCCATATGGATAATGACGCCGTCGTGGTATTCGTTTTTATGCAATGATTTTTCCTCCGCGCGATAGTAGGCGTCTATAGATTTGTAGACGGGCGCGGACGCCGCCAAACTGCGATCTTTTTTTTCTACTGATCTTTCGGCGCTCATGGCTGACTATTTTTTACAAAGATAAAGAATTTAACACAAAAAATAAACGCGCTTTTGCGCTTCTGCTTTCATTTTTTCCAAGTAAGCCGCCGGCCGGCCTGTATTTCTGAATGCCCGTGTTTGAGGGCGCCGCCTGTTTTTACTTTTTGGATTTAATAGCTAAGTTATACTTTTGCGGATCTTTTTTTACCGCGTTTTTATTTTTCATAACAAATCCTCATGCTCCATTTCACCACCTCGCAAACCGAACAGGACCTGCAAGGAATCCTGGACCTCCAAAGCGCCAACCTGCCCGCAAACCTGGCGCCCGAAGAAATCGAAAAAGAAGGTTTTGTTACTGTCCGCCACCGGTTGGAAGATCTGCAAAAAATGAACGCCGTAGAGCAAAGCGTGATCGCTAAAGACGGGGATCGCGTCGTCGGATACCTGATCGCGATGACCGGCGCGGCCAAAAAAGATATTCCGCAACTGTTACCGATGTTCGACAGGTTGAATGAGATCGCTTACAGGGGCAAAAAAATAACCGGTTATCATTACCTCGTCGTCGGGCAGGTCTGCATCGCCAAAGGCTATCGCGGACAGGGCGTTCTTGACGCGTGTTATGCGGCCTACCGCGGTCGGTTCAAAGACAAATATGATCTTGCGATCACCGAAATTGCGACCGCCAACGTCCGGTCGCTGAAAGCGCACCGCCGCATTGGCTTCGAGGAGGTAGACCGGTTTACGGGGCCGGACGGCGTGGAATGGAGCGTGGTCGTTTGGGATTGGCAAAAAAAGGAAGATATTGGAAATTAACAAAACAGGCGGCCTTCTGTTGAAAGTCGCCTGCGTTGCAGAATAGCATGTTTATTTATTCGAGTATGGAGTTCAAAATCGTGAGCTTATGGGACAGCTCTACCCCCCGATAAACTGTCCCGGCTCACTTTTAAAACCGTTTCCGGCCTTATTTTTTATATCTGTCGAAGCGTTAAAACTAAAATATTCCTGACGCTCAGATTTAATTTTTATTTGTTTTTATACTATCTATATTGAAAATATCATGCCAATTTTTCCGTTCGTCCTTTTTTAAAAGCAAAAATATTTCTCCCGCCTTTTCCATTAATTTTAATCGTCATTGGTTGCAGTCTTTAGCGGTGAAACTGTAACCGTCAAATTCTTCTATCTAATTAGCCCTGTCATTTTCTGTACGCGTCCCGATTTAAAAGTGTAAATGTTGTCTTTTATACTGAATTTTGGCGCTAATTGTTAAAAAATCGCCGCTCGCGCTTTCCCGTCAAATCTCTTATGGTCGACGTTTTAAGTATGATATAGCAAATATAGGGTAAAGCTTATAAAGAGCGTAGGTAGATAAACGGCTATCTGTGACGGTCAATATTTTATTTTCTGAATTACTGTTATCTGTAAACGTTTGATTCAAAGAAAGAACGCGCTGATGATATAATGAAAAACCGACAAAATGGCAGAAATAAGGCGGTGGCATAATTTTAGCGTTTCGATAAATGCAACCCGTCGAAAGTCCTTAAATCGACGCAGGCGCGGATATATTACGCCCGTTCGTTTTTCCATATCCGCTTAAATTTATTCACTTCATACATACCAAATATGCAAAAAGGTACTATCTCCGTACAGACGGAAAATATTTTTCCGATCATCAAGAAATTCCTTTATTCGGATCAGGAAATTTTCCTGCGCGAGTTGATCTCCAACGCGGTGGACGCGACCACTAAACTGAAAACCCTCGCCCAAAAAGGCGAAGTGAAAGGCGAGATCGGCGAAACTACGATCGACGTTTTGCTCGACGCCGAAGCCAGAACGCTGACCATCCGCGACCGCGGGATCGGGATGACGCAGGAAGAAGTAGAAAAATATCTGAACCAGGTCGCTTTTTCTTCGGCCCAGGAGTTCATCGAAAAATACCAGGCGGACAGCATCATCGGCCATTTTGGTCTGGGCTTTTACTCCGCTTTCATGGTTTCCGACAAAGTGGAAGTCGTTACTTTATCTTATAAAGAAGGAGCCGAAGCCGTCAAATGGACTTGCGACGGAACGCCGGAATATACCATAGAAGCCGTTGAAAAAGATTTTCGCGGAACAGATATCGTGCTGCATATTTCGAAAGACGCCGAGGAATATCTGGAAGAGCATAAGATTGAAGAGTTGCTCAATAAATATTGTAAATTCCTGCCGGTCGAGATCCGTTTTGGTAAAAAGAAAGAAACCAAATGGGAAGGCGAAGGCGACGACGAAAAAAGCGTGGAAACTGAAGTCGATAACATCATTAATAATACGCATCCGGCCTGGAATAAAACGCCGAACGAACTAACCGATGAAGATTATAAGAATTTTTACCGTGAATTGTACCCGGTTAGTCAGCCGCCGTTGTTTTGGATCCATCTGAACATCGATTATCCTTTTCATTTGACGGGTATCCTGTATTTTCCGAAACTCAACAACTCGCTGGAAATCCAGAAGAATAAAATTCAACTGTACAGCAACCAGGTGTTTGTGACGGACGACGTGAAGCAAATAATGCCCGAATTCCTGACTTTGTTGCAGGGCGTCGTCGATTCGCCGGATATTCCGTTGAACGTTTCCCGTAGCTATTTGCAAAGCGATAAAGAAGTGAAGAAAATCACTTCCTATATCACTAAAAAAGTGGCCGATAAACTCCACGACCTGTTTAAAAAAGACCGCGCCGAGTTTGAAGCCAAATGGAGCGACATCGGAACTTTTGTAAAATACGGCATGTTGAGCGACGAAAAATTCAACGAGCGCGCCAAAGATTTCGCTTTATTAAAGGATGTCGACGGCAAGTATTTTACCATCGAGGAATATAAAGAAAAAGTAAAAGCTACGCAGACCGACAAGCACGACCGCGTGATCTTCCTCTATACCAACAACCCAAGCGGACACGACAGTTTTATTCAGTCGGCTAAAAATAAAGGCTACGACGTGCTGGAATGCGACAATATTATCGACAACCATTTCATGCAGCACCTCGAATACAAAGAGGGGAACCTGACCTTTGTGCGCGTCGATTCGGACACGGTCGATAACTTGGTACAGAAAGACGAGAAAAAAGAATCCGTGCTGAGCGAAGACGAGCAAAAAACAGTTAAAAGCTTGTTTGAAGCTGCCGCCGCACATACGCCCGGCGCTAAAGTTGAACTGGCGGCCTTATCGCCCGACGATCAGCCAGTCCAGATCACCCGCAACGAGTTCATGCGCCGCATGAAGGAAATGCAGCAGATCCAGGGCGGCGCAGGCATGGGCTTCGGCGATTTTCCGGATAGTTTCAACGTGGTGGTCAACAGCAATAATCCGCTGATCGCCGACCGGATCCTGCACGGAACCGACGAGGCGGCCAAAAATAACCTGGCTAAATATTTATTCCAGATCGCTATGCTGAACCAGGGGATGCTGAAAGGCGCAGATCTGACGGCGTTTGTTCAGAAGAGTTTGGAGATGGTAAAGTAAAATAAGCCGTCAGCTTTTAGCTATCAGCCGTCAGCTTCATTTATTGCTGTTCTTACTTTTTTGGATATGCAGTAAAATCGTTTTATTAAAAATAAAGGCGCTGTTTCAAGTAAGAAATAGCGCTTTTGTTTTTATAAATTATGCGGATTTGCAAGTTTTAAACTATGGATTAAAGTGAAGTCCCTGGTATTATTTGTCATGAGTGTATATTAAATATTGTTCCATTCATTTCTCATTTTTTGAATATGTTCGTCCAGGCTTTTACCCTCCAGTTTACTCATAATACCTCTGTATTTTTGAGATAGCCTGGGTTTGACGGTTGAAAAGTTTTCTGCCAATACCTTAATGAGATTTAAGTGTTCTAACTCATGTAAAAGTCCAATGGCTTTTTGATTAGTAATTTCGATCAGCATAGTATCATTCATCGGGACTTGAATTTGATTATTTTATAAAATTTAGATTTTGATTGATTCCCCTATTTTTCAGGCTTATAAATACTTCAGCAGAATATTGAACAAAAGTATCCTAAAAAGAAGGGATTTACAATAGTTTGTATCGGAATATTCAAGCCCGCTGTTTTGTATTCACCGCAATTTTTCAAAAAACCTTTACCTTGCATCATTATTGCTCCGTAGGGTGTCTCGCGTCCAAAGCGCGGACTTTATAAAATGCATGAAAATTAAGTGGAAATCCCCCCTTGTTAAACCTTTTGCACGGGCGATCGCGCGTCAGATAAAACGCCATGCGGCGTCCGCCCTGTACGACCAGCAGGCCATATTTCGCTCGCTCGTCTACCGGGGCAGGAAAACAGATTTTGGACGCGACCATCATTTCGGAGATATACAAAGTTACGAAGATTTTAAAGCGCGGGTTCCCGTCCGCGATTACGAAGACCTGAAGCCTTATTTCGACCGCGTTAAACACGGCGAGCCAGACGTCCTCTGGCCCGGCAAACCCGCGTACCTGGCCAAAACTTCCGGTACTACGTCGGGCGTTAAATATATCCCGATCACTAAAGAAAGTATTCCCAACCATTTTGGTTCGGCGCGAAACGCCCTGTTCAACTACGCCGCCGAAACCGGCAACTATGGCTGGCTGGACGGCAAAGTGATTTTTCTCTCTGGCAGTCCCGAACTAACGCTGGTCGGCGGGATCCCGACGGGCCGACTTTCGGGGATCAGCAACCATTTTGTGCCGGCTTGGCTGAAAACCAATCAACTGCCTTCTTATGCGACGAACTGCATCGAGGAATGGGAAGAAAAACTGGAAGGAATCATCGACGAGACCCTGGGACAAAAAATGACGCTGATCAGCGGCATTCCGCCCTGGGTGCAAATGTATTACGAGCGTTTGCTGGCCCGCACAGGCGCAAAAACAGTCAAAGAGATCTTTCCCGATTATTCGGTCTTCGTATATGGCGGCGTCAATTTTGAACCCTACCGCGCTAAGTTGGAATCCCTCACCGGCGGCAGGATCGACAGCGTGGAGGTCTATCCTGCGTCAGAAGGATTTATCGCTTTTCAGGACAGTCAGCAGGAAAAAGGACTGCTCTTAAATACGCACTCCGGTATTTTCTACGAATTTGTCCCCGCCGACGAGATATTTAATGAAAGTCCCAGCCGGTTCAGCCTGAAAGACGTCCGGAAAGATGTCGATTACGTCCTGATCATCAATAACAACGCCGGGCTTTGGGGCTACAATATTGGCGACGTCATACGCTTTGTTTCCCTTGATCCTTACCGTCTGATCGTGGTCGGCCGGGTCAAGCATTTTATTTCCGCTTTTGGCGAACACGTCATCGGCAAGGAGGTGGAGGAAGCCCTCCTTGCCGTTGCCCGGACCGAAGGCGTTCAGATCGTCGAGTTTCACGTAGCGCCTCAAGTGACGCCGCCCGAAGGTCTTCCTTACCACGAATGGTTCATAGAATTTGCCGTCCCGCCCGACAATCTCCCGGATTTCGCCGCAAAAGTCGACCGCTCCATGGTCGCGCAGAATATTTATTATGAAGACCTGATCGTCGCCAACATGCTCCGTCCGCTGGTCATTCGACCGCTCCGCTCCAACGCTTTCCGCGATTTTATGAAAGGCGAAGGTAAATTGGGCGGGCAAAATAAGGTTCCGAGGCTTGGGAATGATCGGGGGGTGGCGGAGAAACTGGAAGGGTTTAAATTGTGATAAACATTCCTATTCCCTTATAAAGAAGATAAAAAACAGCATGAACTATTTCAAGAATTTACATTAATCCAGCCTTTAATACTAATCCCAACGAAATTTTTGAGGATCAGGAAACTCTTATTTTGAAACTTAAACAGACCTTGCATATTTAATATTTGGAAAGATTGATAGCCTAAAAGATTGATTTTTTGTAAGGTAAAGTTCAGAAAATGCAAATTCAAATACGCGCTATTTTACTTATTCTTTTTGTCTTATCGTTAAGTGATTGTTCCAATGATTGCGCCGATAAAGCGATTAGCCATTGCGGAACCGGATTTATCGAGATTATTAAATGCGACCGGACGGCAAAAGCGGAAATTACCGATTTTGAAATTCACCGGATACCAATTGATTACGATGATATACCAAAAATTGCAAACAATCAAAGAATCCATTATTTTCGTAACGCTAATTACTTATGCATTGATAAACAAGAACTTATGAAAAATTACGGGGCTTCGCAAATTGACACGCTTTTGTGTTACTACAGGCAAAAGGACAGCCTTAAGGCTTTTATAATTTCTTTGCGGGAAGACATAGTATATCTGCATGGAGAATGATCTAAATATAGAAATTTGAGACTTCATATAACTTTCTTATGCTCGTTACTCCTTTTCTGCTGTCGGCCCAACAAAGATTTGGATACGCCGGACGGCGGAAGCCTCAAAATATACAATGCCAAGTCAAAAAGAACAATTTATACTTTTACGGATGAAATGCCGCAATTTCCGGGCGGAGAATCGGGATTCATACAATTACTGCTTACCAATATGCGCCTTGAAAACCGAGAGTTGGATTCCTTCAGGGTAGATTTTATGGTGGAAGTGGATGGGCGCGTGGCGGATATAAAAATCAGCGCCCGGCGGGGAGCCGAAATACCCGGAGCAGATCAAATTATGAGGGATGTAATGGGCAAAATACCCAAATGGAAACCGGGCAAATTAAAAGGAAAAATTGTTCCGGTTAAAATATGTATTCCAGTATCGTGCGTTAAGTACGATTAAATATAATGATTTTTGGATAAATAATCCTTCATTTTTGCCGGTTGGCTTCAATCATTTGGAAGGCCTCGTCGATTGGAATAGCCGGTTCAAAATCTGTTTTTGCCTGATCGTATAAGTGAATATCTTCCAACTCTTCCAACTCTTACATCAGAAGTTGGAATTCCGATAAAGGAAGGATGTAGGAATTTTTTTACCTTCTTCGTCGGTAATATAATTAGGATGAACGGCGATCATTTCAGAGCATTATTTTATACAAATTTATGCGAATAATGGGTTAAAAAATCCAAAAAGGCCTTCGGGACGATAGCTCCGAAAATTGGAAGTCCGTACAACGGGGGCCTGGTCTATTTCATCCCGTAAATTCCGACCCGGACGTCCGTTCATCCTTATTATTCGTTAACCCCCCGAGTCATACATAAGCCGTACATAAGCCGTACATAAGCCGTACATAAGCCGTATACGAGTCATGTATAACCGCTTCCTCAGATTGTGCTCAGTCTGAGGAAAGATCGAAGGAATAGGCAACCCAGAAACGCTGTATCCATAATGTTTTATAGTTAAATATCCGCAAAAGGCAGCCCGGTATTTAACCGCTATTGCTACTTTTCAACCCATTATTCGCATAATTTAGTAGATTTTGTTTTAAAAGTCCTAACTTTATATTTTAGCGTTCCAATCCGCTATCGTAGATACAAATTTTTAGATGACTTTTTTAATTCAATACTAAAACATGCTTAAAAAAGGCGAACACATTGAAGGTACTCCCGAAGAATTACAAACCCTGCTGAACTCGGACGAGCCAGCCAACTCATTTTTTCAGACGTTAACAAACTCGCAAAAGCAGGGGTATTGCGATTGGGTAGGTTCTGCAAAACAAGAGGCTACGCGACAATCAAGAGCGGAAAAAGCGCTGCTGATGCTGAAGAATAATCAAACGACGCTTAAAATAGTATAAGGGATGAGAATCATGCGTCGGAAAGCGGTATAAAAGAATAAGGCGGCAGGGTAACCTGCCGCCTTATTTTATCTATATTACTATTGAAATACGCTCAAAAAACCAAATTCAACCCCACCCGCCCGTTAGAACTTTTAGAAGAATACGCGTTAAAAACGCTCAGGATATTGTCGGTCAGCGCGTAGAGCTGTACCGGGCCGAGCGTCAGGACGCCGTTGAGACCCAGGTTGTCAAACTGGCCGTTGCGTAGGGCGTAGACGGCGCCGATGTTCAGCAAGCCAAACGGTTTATAATTAGCGGCAAAAGCAAGATCGGAATGGCCGGAGCTGTTGGCAAGGCCCGACTCAATATAAAGAAGCGCGCCGAGGCGCAAATTATCCTGCAACTGGTAAAAACCGCTGACGTAACTTTTGGTCGGCAGGTTGGAGGTATAGGAATCGGAACCTTCGACGAGGTTGACCACCCGTTTGAGCGTATCCCGGAAACTTGCGTCGGTCAGGTAAGAAAGACCAAAAAACTTGGAGGCCGCCGTTGCGCTGGCGCCTCTATAGACATAGGTTCCCTGCGATTTATAGGATTTGGCGTCTTCCTTCCAGTTGATCGAGCCGCCGAGATCGATGACGCTGGCGGCGACTTCCAGTTTGCCGAGTTTAAAACGAGCGCCAAGATCGAAAGCATAACCGTTGTTGGAAGAAAAAAGTTTGTTGGTAATGAACTTGGTGAAGTCGTTATTGATGTCTGCAAAGGAACTAAGCGAATAAGTGCGCAGGTCGAAATTGTTGGTGAAGGTCAGGTTGTAGGCGCCGGCGTCGGTCAGGATATTAACCTGGTGCGACGGGGTAAAAATGCCTGCCAGCCCGCTCAAATATTTAACGCGGCCTCCGATGGTCAACCCGGCGGGAAACTGGTAGGCGACCCCAAATCCGAGGGCGCTATAAGCGTAAGTTTGCACGTCCGGACCGATAGAAACGGTCTGGCCGATGAATTGTGAATTACCCTGCACGGCGGCCTGTATCAATTGTTTCGGAATAACGGTGTAGCCTTCCGCGTGAACGTCGTTGTAGACGCTAAAAGACCAACGGTTGATTTTAAAGGCCAGGCCCAGGGTTTGGACGTTGACGGCGCCGTCGAAATGGGTCATGGTCTTAAATCGGGACGCCAGCGTATCGGTGTTCAAAATGGTCTGACCGGCAGCGTTGGTGAAAGTCAGATCGCGAATCGAAAGATCGGGACTGCCCAGCGTAAAATAAGCGCTGGGGAGAATGACGGTCAATTTTTTATCGGTCGTCATCGCGGGGTTGGTAAGGTTGGATTCCCAAACGTTATTGAGAAAATGCAGGCCCAATTCTTGTTGCGCGTCCGCATGAAGAAAACCAAAAGCCCACATTGAAAGGATGAATATTTTTTTCATTTAACAGGTTTAGACGGGTAGAAGGAAGATAAGGCAGAGCGGAAAAATCGGGCCAAAGATATAAGTTTTTAGTTATTTAAAATACATATAAGATAAAATACCTAAAAGAAATAAAAAAGCGTCGCTGCCCTTTAACGGGTAGCGACGCCAGATGTTATCTTCAACAAATAAAAAACGATCAGGCTTCGTGCGTTTCGACTTCCATAATACTGTCGTCGACCAAAATCCTGCCGCAGTGTTCGCAAACGACGATCTTTTTATGCAGGCCAATTTCTAACTGCATTTGCGGGGGAATCTGGTTGAAACAGCCTCCGCAGGAATTGCGCAGAAACGTAACGACCGCCAGGCCGTTGCGATAGGAATTTCTTATTTTATCGTAAGACTTCAGCAAACGTTCTTCGACTATTTTGCGCGCCTTTTCTGATTTTTTGCGGAGCTTGTCTTCGTCTTTTTCTGTTTTTTCAATGATCTTCGCCAGCTCTATTTTCTTTGCGTCGAGGTCTTTTTGCTTGCTTTCCAACTTTTTACGCGACACTTCAAGCGTTTCTTTCTTAACTTCTATATTGCGCTGCGCTTCGCGGATTCTTTTTTCCGCCAACTGAATATCAAGGGTCTGTATTTCGATCTCTTTATTGAGGGCGTCAAACTCGCGGTTATTTTTTACGTTGTCGAGTTGTTTTTTATACCGTTCGATGAGCTGCTCGCTGTCCTTTATATTGCCCTTTTGTTTGCTCGCTTCGCTTTCCAGTTCTTTGATGGCGATTTCCGATTTTTGAATACGCGTATCCAAACCGGCAATTTCGTCTTCCAAATCACTGACCTCCATGGGTAGTTCCCCTTTCAACACTTGTATCTGATCCAATTCGGACTCGATGGTTTGAAGTTCATAGAGCTGTTTGAGCTTTTCCGCAGTCGTCAGTTCTTTTATTGCTTTTGCCATATATGTATCTGATTTAATTTTTTCAATAACGCGCGGCTGAGTATTTAAGAACGCTTTAAAGAATTGATTGGCGTTCGTTTGAGTCTGCGCAGAGAACAGAGAGCGATGAATCGGAATCGTTTTGGGTAAAAATTAGCGGATTAAATTTATAATTTACTGATAATCAACAAATTTTGTATGTTCTTATTTGTCAATAAAATAAAATTTACAAAATGTGTGCAAAGTTATAAATAAAAGACGGGATTTGTAATAATTTTTGTCGAAAAAACCAGTAGTCCGGTATATTTTTTTGTTAATAAATCGTTAAGCAAGTCTACGGTAAATTGTTCGCTTTCAAAATGCCCTACGTCGGCAATGATGATCCGCCCGTCGGCGTCGAAAAACTCATGGTATTTGAAGTCTGAGGTAACGAAGACGTCCGCGCCTGCCGCCATTGCCGCCGGAAGCAGAAAAGCGCCCGACCCGCCGCAAACTGCTACTTTACTTATTTTCCCCCCGGCCGGCTGCGTATGCCTGACCACCGAAACATTCATTTTACCTTTTAGCGCCTGCAAAAATGCGAACGCGTCGACCGGTTCCGGCAGAATGCCGAACATGCCGGAGCCCGCTTCCGGGAATTCATTTTCGAGCGCCAGCACGTCGTAAGCGGGCGTTTCGTAAGGATGGGCGTTGCGGAGGGCTTGCAGAACGGCTCGCTCGGCATGAACGGGAAAAATGACTTCTACGCGTTCTTCTTCTACTTTTTCACTTTCTCCGGTCTTACCAATGAACGGACGGGCGTTTCCAACAGGCGTAAAAGCGCCGACGCCTTTGGACCGGAAACTACTATTTTTATAATCGCCGATCGCTCCCGCTCCCGCTTCGCAGACCGCTTCCAACACCGCGTCGGCATGGTTGAAGGGAACGAACGTAATTAGTTTTCGCAGCAGCCCCCGTTTTGGCGCCAGGATGCGCGTTTGGAGCAGCCCCAGTTTTTCTGCAATTTTAGCGTTCACGCCGTTGCGGTAAACGGCGTCGAGGTTGGTATGGATCGCGTAAATGGCCACGTCGTTTTTAATCGCCTTGATCACGACCCTTTCCACGTAATTCGAGCCGTTGAGCCGTTTTAGTCCTTTAAAAACAATGGGATGATGCGCGACGACCAGGTTGCAACCCCGTTCGACGGCCTCGTCGATAATCGACTCCAAAGAATCAAGGCAAATAAGAACGCCCGTAAGGGTCCTATCCGGCGACCCGACGATCAGCCCGGCATTGTCGTAATTTTCCTGGTAAGCTGGCGGGGCCACGGTTTCTAAATAAGCGACGACGTCGCGGACGGCAAGAGACATATTTTTAGCTTTCAGCCGTCAGCTATCAGCTTTCAGCTTTTGATTTGCAGATATAAATTTTTTTCGTTTTATAGTAAGTTTTAAATGACCATCAACAGCGGCGACCGGCTGAAAGCTGATTGCTGAAGGCTGACGGCTACCCAATATCCTGACACAATTCTATCAGTACGCCGTTGGTCGCTTTGGGGTGCAGGAAGCATACCCATTTATTATCGGCTCCTTTTTTAGGTTCCTGTTGCAGCAGCATGAAGCCTTCGCTTTCCAGTCTTTTCATTTCGGCGCGAATATCGGCCACCTCGAAAGCAATGTGGTGGATTCCTTCGCCCCGTTTTTCGATGAATTTAGCGATCGGGCTTTCAATGTTCGACGCTTCGAGGAGTTCAATTTTAGAATCGCCGACCTGATAAAAAGAAGTAAGGACATGTTCGGAGGCTACTTCTTCCATTTTATAAGCGCCGACGCCCAAAAGTTTATCGAAAACCAAGGCGCTGGAGGCGATATTTTTGACGGCGACGCCGATGTGTTCTATTTTTAGCATACGCAGAATAAACTTGGCGGAGAATAAATGCAATTCAACTGGCGTCCGGGCTCGGCATGGACAAACGGCGTCAATCGCCGCCGCGGACAGTCGCAAGAACTTGCGTCTTTACAAATGGGCGCGACAGACAGTGAACGACAAAAATACGGAAAATACTATCTTTGCCAGTATTTAGGCGATTTACATTACAATAAATAACGTCCCGGTTTTTACCCGTCCTCGAAAAAACCGGGATAACTCATTTATAATCAATCATATAAAAGCTAACGGCTAGCGACTAATAGCTAACTTCTACTTAACCGGCGCGAACGTATTGAAAACTTATTTCGTTTCTGATTTCCATTTAGGCGTCGACGCGCTTCTGACAAGCCGGGACCGTGAAAAACAGATTGTCCGCTGGCTGGATATGGCCCGGCAGGACGCGGAAGCGATCTACCTGGTCGGCGACGTATTTGATTTTTGGTTCGAGTACCGGAGCGTTGTGCCCAAAGGGTATGTCCGGCTATTGGGAAAACTGGCGGAAATAACGGACGCCGGAACGCCGGTCTATTTTTTTACCGGCAACCACGATATGTGGATCTTCCGGTATTTTGAAGAAGAACTGGGGATTCCGACTTACCGCAAATCCATTGTACGAGAGATCGGCGGCAAAACTTTTTTCATCGGGCATGGCGACGGGCTGGGGCCGGGCGATCATGGGTATAAAACCATCAAACGCATTTTCGCCTCGCCGTTCAATCAGCGCGCTTTTTCGATCCTGCACCCCGACCTGGGCGGCGGGCTGGCCAAATTCTTTTCCGGCAAAAGCCGCGACGGGCAAAAAAATGAAGAGATTTATCAGTTTCTGGGCGAGGAAAACGAATGGCTGTTGCTCTATGCCAACCGGAAAGTAGAAACCGTTTTTGCCGATTATTTTATTTTTGGTCATCGCCACCTGCCCATCGACCGCGTTCTGAAAAATGGGGTCAGCCGGTATATTAATCTGGGCGAATGGCTGACGTTCAATTCTTACGCCGTATTCGACGGCCTCGACGTCCGGCTCCATTTTTTTGAGAACCCGGACGGAAAAATCTTTTAATGATGTGGAAAGAAATCGTCCGCGCCGCCCTGATGGGAACCGACCATACCGCCCTGCCCGAAGAAACGCTCCGACAATTGTCGGAATTGGGCGTGGACGTCGGAGGCGAGCCTGCGGAAACGCTGCTGACGGCGGCGGCGGTCGTGGCGCCCTTGCGGCGGGCGGGGTTTCTATTGGCCGGTATGGAAGGCGCCTTGCCGCCGCCCGCGCCGCCGGACGCGTTGCCTGTTTGCAACGATCTGTCGGCGGCGTGTCTGAGCGCGATTCTTTGGGGAAAATACCAGGCCTGCCTGCCGGAGTGGATGCAGTATTGCCGTCGCTACGGGCAAAAAATCCCGGCGGAAATGGCGCCACGGTTGTTCAACCTTGCGCTGACCGACCAGATATGGTTTTCTTTTTTCGCTTCGGTTATGGATGAACGGGAGCGATGGACGCTCCGGCAAAATCCGGCATGGAAGCCGTTAGTCAAAAGAATTGCCGCTTTAGCGGGTTTAGCAGGAATGGAAACGACCGCCCCGCCGACTAT
>JBBRMZ010000040.1:0-26013 GCA_038230555.1 Chitinophagales bacterium | reverse complement strand
TCGAAAGCTTTCGCCGCGAGATCTTTGCCGATGGGGGTATCGTTGCCGTCCTGAGCCTGGCCGGTATTGACAGAGACGTAGCCGCCGGCCTGAATGATGCGGTCAAAGGCCGAGCGGTTTACCACGAGGTCTTTGACAACGGGAAAGGCGCGGGCGCGGAACGGCTCGATATAGACCGTCTGGCCGTCCTTATAATTGAATAAGTGGACTTGGCAAATGGTGGTGGCTTTCATCGGCCCGTGCGGACGACCGCCAACCACGAGGCTACAGGTGCCACAAATCCCTTCGCGGCAGTCGCTTTCAAATGATACAGGCTCCTCTTTTTTAGCGATCAGACTTTCATTGAGCACGTCGAGCATTTCCAAGAAAGACATGTGCTCGTTGAGGTTATCAAGGGTATAGGTAGAAAAAGCGCCTTTGGCGGCGTTATTTTTCTGTCTCCAGATTTTGAGCGTTAATTTCATGATGAATGAGCTTTCAGCCATCAGCTATCAGCTATCAGCTTTTAGCGAGCAGCTTATCATTTTTAATTATTAAAAATTGTTTGGCAATAATTAGAATAAGCGTTTTTATCTTGGTTTTCTTTCACTTAAACTGATAGCTGACGGCTGAAAGCTGAAAGCTATTTATTTATAACTTCTGGTGGCCAGGTGAATATTTTCAAATTCCAATTCTTCTTTGTGGAGCGCGGAATCTTTGACGTCGCCAGTACATTCCCAGGCGGCAACATAAGCATAATGCTCGTCGTCGCGGAGGGCTTCGCCGTTGGCGTCCTGCGATTCTTCGCGGAAGTGGCCTCCGCAGGATTCCCGGCGGTTCAGCGCGTCCATACACATTAGTTCGCCGAGCTCCATAAAGTCGATCACGCGAAGGGCTTTTTCAAGTTCCGGATTATAGTCTTCATTAACGCCCGGCACAAACACGTCGGCAAAGAATTCTGTACGCAGGGCGCGGATCATGCGGATGGCTTCCTGCAAACCGGCTTCGTTGCGCGCCATGCCGCAATGCTCCCACATAATTTTTCCTAAACGGCGATGGAAACTTTCGACGGACTGATTACCGCCGATATTCAGTACCTGCTGAATGCGCGCCATAGTGGCTGCTTCTGCTTCGTCAAAAGCGGCGTGGTCGGTATTGAAGCGGGGCGTCCGAATGTCTTTAGAAAGGGTGACGCCGATGGTATAAGGCAATACAAAATATCCGTCGGCCAGGCCCTGCATGAGCGCGGATGCGCCGAGGCGGTTGGCGCCGTGGTCCGAGAAGTTAGCTTCGCCCAACACAAACAAATTTGGAACAGAACTTTCGAGGTTATAATCTACCCAGACGCCGCCCATGGTGTAATGCACCGCCGGATAGATCCGCATAGGTTGTTTATACGGATTTTCGTCGGTGATCTTCTGGTACATTTCAAACAGGTTGCCGTAGCGCTCGCTGATCTTATCCTCGCCCAAACGCCCGATAGCGTCGGAAAAATCAAGGTAAACGGCGAGGCCGGACTTGCCTACTCCCCTACCCTCGTCGCAGACGTTTTTGGCGGCGCGGGAGGCTACGTCGCGCGGAACGAGGTTGCCGAAAGCCGGATAGATGCGTTCGAGATAATAGTCGCGGTCTTCTTCTTTAATCTCGTTGGGATGCTTCAGGGCGTCCTCTTTTCTTTTAGGCGCCCAGACGCGGCCGTCGTTTCTCAACGATTCGGACATCAGCGTCAGTTTCGATTGGTATTCTCCGGAAACCGGAATGCAGGTCGGGTGTATTTGCGTGAAGCAGGGATTGGCAAAATAAGCGCCGCGACGGAACGCGCGCCAGGCGGCGGTCACGTTGCAGTTCATGGCGTTGGTTGAGAGATAAAACACGTTGCCGTAGCCTCCGGTGGCCAGCACAACGGCGTGGGCGGCGAAGCGTTCGATGGCGCCGGTCAGCAGATTGCGGGCGATGATCCCGCGCGCTTTGCCGTCAATCACCACGAGGTCAAGCATTTCGTGGCGGTTGTACATTTTGACCGTTCCTTCGTGAATTTGGCGGCTAATGGCGCTGTACGCGCCCAGCAGTAATTGCTGGCCGGTCTGGCCGCGCGCATAAAAAGTGCGCGATACCTGCACCCCGCCAAAAGAACGGTTGTCGAGAAGTCCGCCATAATCGCGCGCAAAAGGGACGCCCTGCGCGACACACTGATCAATAATGTCCGTACTGACTTCAGCGAGGCGGTAAACGTTGCCTTCGCGCGAGCGATAATCGCCTCCTTTGATGGTATCGTAAAAAAGACGGTACACGGAGTCGCCGTCGTTGCGATAATTTTTGGCGGCGTTGATCCCGCCCTGTGCGGCGATGGAATGGGCGCGGCGCGGACTATCGTGAAAAGTGAACGACTGCACATTATAGCCCAATTCGCCCAAAGAAGCGGCGGCGGAAGCCCCGGCAAGTCCTGTACCGACGACGATAATATCCAAACGGGTTTTGTTGTTGGGCGAAACAAGGGGCATGGCCGCTTTATATTTCGTCCATTTTTCGGCGATGGGTCCGGCGGGTATTTTTGAATCTAACATTGGATTTCAGATTTAAACAGAATCAAGCGACGAAGAAATTAAATCTTTTGAGTTTTAGTCGAACCGGACAACTGATCATCCGGTTTAGAAAAAAGCGGCGCGCAGGTTTATTTACTAAAATAAATAATGAGCGGGATAATCGCAAAACCCAGAGGGATCAAAATCGAATATGCCAGCCCCGCTTTCTGAAGCAGCCCCAGGTATTTAGGATGCCGCGCCCCTAAAGTCTGAAAAGCGCTTTGGAAACCGTGGGACAAGTGGAACGCCAGAACAACCATAGAAAAAACGTACAAAGCGACGTATAACGGATCCTGGAAAGCTGAAAATACGCTAAAATACAAATCTTTAACGTCTGAATCTTCATATCCTTTGTAGGCGTGGATCAGCTTGAGGTCCTGCGTAAATTTGACTTTGTACCAAAAGTCGCCCATGTGGATCACCAAAAAAACAAAAATCAGGCTGCCGAGCAGCGCCATATTCTGCGCGGCCCAGGTAACCCCTTTGTCGCGATGGCGGACGGCATAGGTCGTCCCTTTTGCTTTCCGGTTAGAAGCCCAGAGCAGAAGACCCTGAACGGCATGAAGTAGAATGAAAAAATATAATCCATACGCGATGATCTCAATCAGCGGGTTATGGGTCATAAAGTAAGAGTACTGGTTGAAAGCCTGGCCGTGATCGCTGCGCAATATTTGGAGATTGCCTAAAAGGTGGACGATCAGGAAAAGTATCAGGAAAAGCCCCGTCAGGCTCATGGTCAGTTTTCGACCGATAGAGGACGTCAGGTAAGTAGAAAACCAATTCATGTTATGATATTCTTGTTTGCAATACGGCAAAACTCAAAGAAAAAATTTCTTTAAATATGCTTCTACAAAACTAAATATTAAAACAAAAGAAGCGGATAATATTTCAGGAAAAGGAATTATTTAGAATAAATCTAAGATGAGAACAAATTTATTTACACCCAGGCTACAAACACTTTTTTTCCTCTGACTTCAGTCCAGCCGCTATTCCAGGTTTTTTTATTGGCATGGTCAAAAATAAGCAGGTATCCTTCGTGAAGCGCCATTCGGTCCAGATAATCGGCCAGTTGATCCAGCCCTTCGCGGTGCGCTTCCTCGCCGCGCCATATCTTAAGTTCCGCAATATATTTATGCCGGTAAAAAGTAACCACCACGTCCAGCCGCCGTTCTTCAGAAATTTGCACTTCTTTGAATTCATACCCGGCGCCATTGATGATCGGTTTCAGGAAAGCCAGAAACATAAGCCGACCGTTTCTTTCCAAAAAATCCCGATCTTTACCGCTGTATTGTTCGCGCATAAAAGTCTGGAATTTGAGCAAAACCAGTTCCATGTTCAGGCGCCTGTCGGGCGTTCTGAAGTGTTTGATGACGTTGTAGCCAGCCAGCAGTATTTTAGACTGGGCTTTTGACGTCATATAATCGTAAATGATCGATTCGTATATTTTGTTATGCACAGATATACCGCGCCCGTTTTTTAAAATCCCATGCAGCAGCCCCAATGAGACGACAGGGTCGTGAACGGAATATTGCGGCTCTTCTCCTTCCATTAATATGTTAGAAACTAATTGGTATAGTTCAGGATACTGCTCCAGGGTTTTAATTAAACTATCAAAATTGGTATTGGTTTCTTTGACCGCCATAGCGACCGCTTTTTCCAGGTCGTCGATGGTCAGGCTTAGTTCCGCTTTTTCGGGCAGCAGTTCCTCATCCATCATTTTGCACAACTTACTGACAAGGAAAGGATAGCCGGAAGTAAAATAAAACAAGCTATCCGCCATCTCCGCCGCATTTAAATCAACTATCCGGTCTTTGGCATACTCTTCCAACATGGGTTTTATTTCAGCCGGTTGCAGGTTCATATCTACTTTAAACTCTGCCGCAATATTCCAGGGGGAATTATATTTTTGCTCTTCTTCGGGGCGCAATTTCAGTTTCAGGGATTTGACGTCATGCAAACCTGCCAAAACCACCGAATGAAAGGTTTTAAAACTATAACGGTCAAGATATTTGCTCCGCAGCATGGCGAGGAAGCTGACAAACAATTGATTATTCGAGCTTTTATCTACTTCGTCTATGATTAGAACTATTTTTTTATCGGTTTGAGCGGCCATTTCTGTAATTACAGCCGACACGTCTTCGAGATTTTTGGTCCCTGAAACTTTTGATTCCAGCCAGCCGGTTAAAAAGGGGGCGTAGGCGGTTGAATACCTCGCTAAAAGGCGAACAAAGCCCGGAGCAAATATTTTTTCGTCGGTAAATATAACGTCGCCTATCCCTTCAAAACTAGTGTTAAACACGATGTATTCGCCTGTTTTTCGGAGCATATCTGCGAGGCTGTGCAACAAAGTGGTTTTTCCGTACTGGCGCGGGCGGTGAATGATAAAATATTTGCCCAATTCTACCAAATCATAAGTGCGCGCTAATTTCCGGGAAACGTCGGCCATGTAGTGCTCCGCCGGAAAACACAAGCCCGTAATGTTGAACTCTTTTTTCATGTTTTACCTGTTAAGAAGCCATGCAAGGTTAATTTTTAACGATCTAAACATTAGAGAAAACCAGGAAGTAAGTCGCTCGAATCATTAAAAATCTTCAACGTTGTTGATAGTGTTCCATAATAAGTCTTTTAGCTCCGTCAGATGATAATTGCTGACTGCGGAAATGAAAATATATGGAACGCCTTTGGGCAGCGTAGGTTCAAGGAGTTTTTCAAACTCGCGGTCGATCATATCGCATTTGGTAATGGCTAAAAGTCGCGGTTTATCCAATAATTCTTCGTTGTACATTTCCAACTCGTTCAGCAGGATATGATATTCTTTATCGATATTTTCAGTATCGCAGGGAACCATGAAGAGCAGGGTGGAATTGCGCTCAATATGCCGCAGGAAACGATGGCCCAGGCCTTTTCCCAAATGCGCGTCTTCAATGATACCGGGAATATCGGCCATAATAAAAGACCGGAAATCGCGGTAAGGCACAATGCCGAGATTGGGAACCAATGTTGTGAAAGGGTAAGAAGCAATTTCAGGCTTCGCCGCCGAAATGCTGGCCAGGAGCGTGGACTTGCCGGCATTGGGAAAACCGACCAGGCCGACGTCGGCCAATACTTTGAGTTCAACGATCTTCCACTCTTCTACGCCGGGCTCGCCGGGTTGCGCGAAGCGGGGCGTTTGCTGGGTGGGAGATTTAAAGTGACTATTGCCCAGCCCTCCCCTGCCGCCGGGCGCGATGATCTTTTCTTCGCCGTCTTTGGTGATCTCAAACAAAATCTCGTCGGTTTCGGCGTCTTTGGCAACCGTGCCGAGTGGAACGTCCAATATAACGTCCTCGCCGTTGGCGCCGTGGCGGTTGTTTTCACTGCCCCGCCCGCCCGGACTGGCGATCACATGCTTCCGGTATTTAAGGGTCAGCAAGGTCCAGACCTGGCTGTTTCCGCGCAATATAATATGACCTCCCCTCCCGCCGTCGCCGCCGTCGGGACCTCCTTTGGCATTGTGCTTATCCTGCAAAAAGTGCATAGCGCCCGCGCCGCCCGCGCCGCTCCGGCAATTGATCTTAACGTAATCTACAAAATTTTCTGTCGCCATAACTCTTTTATAACTCCAAGACCGCGCCCATGTTGAAACAAGTGCGGCAACGGGCTTCGTATATATTTTTTTCTCCTACTAATACCTGCGTTTGTCCGTTCGTTTTCCGGTATGAGTGCGTGGCCAGGGCGCCGCAGCGCATGCAGATGGCATGTACTTTTGTAATATAGTCCGCTATAGCCAGCAGTTGCGGAATCGGCCCAAACGGAGCTCCGCGGAAATCCATGTCCAGGCCGGCTATTATGACGCGGACGCCTTCAGCAGCAAGGGTCTGACAAACTTCTACCAGTTCCATATCAAAGAACTGCGCTTCGTCCACCCCGATGACCGCCGCCCGGCCGCGCTGTTTCTGAATTTCGGAAGATCCGGATACGGGAATTGAAGGAATAGAATTGGCGTCATGTGAAACGACCTGACGCTCGTCATAGCGGACGTCAATCAGCGGCTTAAAAATTTCCACTTCCTGATTGGCAATTTTCGCCCGTTTCAGTCGGCGGATCAATTCTTCTGTTTTACCCGAAAACATACAACCGCAAACAACTTCTATGGAGCCGCTCCGGCGGCCTGAATAATGTGGCTCTACAAACATACCCAAAAAATTGGAACGCAAAAGTACGCCAAAGTAACCAGTCCGTCCTGAAAACTTATCTTTCCATTTAACAGGGGCTTCAACTGTTTCGCCGACCGCATAAAAAACCTCATACACGCATGTCTGTAAAGACTATTTTTGAAGTAAAATCGTTATTAGGCATTTAACGCTCAAAAAAAAGCGACGCATGAACTTTATGAATATCAAACTACTTCGATTCTTTTTTTTTATAGGTATGGGCGTTTTCGCCCATCTTTCTTATGGTCAAACCAACGACCTAATGGCGTCTGTCCCTGCAAGCGCCGCTTCCGTGACCGTCATTAATTTGCCGAATATTTCTAAAAAAGTAAGCTGGGAAAGCGTCAAACAGTTGCATTTTTTCAAAGATATTTCTTCTAAATTGCAGATGAGCGACCGGGCTTTCGCGGAAGTTCTACAGGATCCTGCCCGTTCCGGCGTTGATTTTTCTAAAATGATCTACATGATCAAAACGGCGCCCGACGAGTCCGGCGCTGCGCAAACTAATTTTCTTTTCTCGCTGAAAGACGCTTCAGCGTTTGAAAAACTCGTTAAAACCGCCGGGCAAACCGCCGGAATAACGGAGAAAACAGGTTTTAAACAGATCAGTACTTCAAAAACCGAATATATTCGCGTTTCCGCTCACAAAACAATAGAGCCGCCCGTTTCTGACGGCGGAGGTTCCAATATGGATTCGCCCAAATCTATAGCGTCCGCCGCGCCGGACAGCTTAACCGATACCGTAACTACGCATACTACCCTGGCCTGGAACAGTAAAATGGCGACGGTCAACATCGTAAAAGGAGGAAAAGCGGGCGAGGTCGCTTCCTTTTTTGCCAATACAACGCCGACCGCTGGCGCCGTCATTACCGACCTGACCGCGCTGATGAAAACGCCTCACGACGTCTATAACCGCGTCGATTTTGGTTCTCTCGCTTCCAACGCTAAAAATATGCCCGGCATGGGGGCAGCCGCCGGCGCCATGAATGCGGATATGTTTAAAGGGGACTATATGATCGGAACTTCTGATTTTGAGCCGGGCAGGATCAATAGCCACGAGGAATTTAAAGTCAACAGCATGATCTTGGGGATGGTCGCAAGCGCGTTTAAACCGAGTACTTCCGCCAATTTCAACCGGTATTTTGATCCGTCGACCGTTTCTTTTGCGGCGTCCCTGGGGGTCGACGTTTCCGTGTTAAAATCTATGATCGGCCCCATGATGGGCGGCGCTAAAAATAAAATGGGTATCGCTGCAAGTCCTGAAGACATAATGGACGCCCTGGACGGCGATATAGCGGTGGTCGGCATGAAACCGACAGATCCAACCGATACGACGCGCCATATCGTTATGGCTGCTTCCCTGAAAGACAAAGACGCCGCCATGAAAATTCTTAATGCAGCGGTAGACAGCGGCTCTATGATAAAGGTGAGCGACGGGCTGTATAAAATGAAAGTCCCTAAGACGGCTAAAAACTCCATAGCCGATAAAAAGCCCGTAAAAACCTCTTACCTCGCCGTCAAAAATGACGTCGTTTTTTTCGGCGAACAAAACGACCTTGCGAATATTAAAAGTAACGCGCCACAGACGGGCGCAAACGCTCAGGCAGTGGCGCAGACTTTAACCAATACGGCTTTCGGCGTTTTTGCAAATATAGAAGCCCTCATGATGATGGGCGGTAATAATAATAAAAATCCTAATTTGACGGCTGCGCTTCAGGCGCTCGACCATTTGACTATGACGGTAAAAAGCGGGCAGTCGGATTTTATTGTATCAATGAAGGATCAAAAAACAAATAGCCTGCAATCTCTGTTGGGCGTAGTCGATGCGTTGTATGCCGCCGCATCTAAAAATAAACCATAACGCTTACCAGGTGTAATGGTCTTTAAACCGATCTTTTGCGGGTCGGCTGGCTAAGTTTCCAGCCGACCCGTCATTTTTGGAAAAATAAGGTAAATAATGCAAATAATGAGTTGAGAAAGGGCTTCGGGACGATAGACCCGAAAACCGGAAGCGAATATGACAGGCGCGCAGTTCCTTCTATCTCGAAAATCCCGGCTCCGACGTCCGCTTATCCTTGGCAGCCATTTGTTGTCCGTCAGCCCCCCGAGTCGCCTATAAGCCGTACATAAGCCGCATACAAGCCGTGTATGATGCATACACGAGGCAGGTCTGACCGTTCCCTCGGACAGCAGTCAATTTGAGGAGAGGTCAAACTAAAAGGGCCCTCAAAAACGCCTTATTCAAAATGGTTGATAGTTGGATATCCAAAAAGGCAGACTGGCGTCAAAACGCTATCGCTGGTTTTTAATCCTTTTTTCGCATAAAAAGTATATCTTTAGCCGTCAAAATTATAAAAAATATTATCTGTATAATGATTAATGGATTAAATTTTAGAGAAATAAATCTACGATACCGCGCTATTAAATAATTTATCATTTATAATTCATCATTAAAAATGAATCTTCCGCAGGCGAAAACCTATTTAGAAAAAATCATTACGCTTTACAAAACCATGACGACCGACGCGCAGAATATTTCCTCGATAGAGCGCGACCTCATGCTTTCATATATCCGCCAGTTGTATGAAACTTTCCAGGATGACGCCGCCGCTCCGCCGCCGTCAAAATCTGTCCGTCCGGCTCCGATTTTCGCGACGCCGGAACCGCCTGCCGCTCGGCCAAAGCCCGAGCCGGCGGTTTCCCAAGAACCCGTAGCGCCGCCCGTCAACCGCGCAGCGCCTACGCCGGAACCGGTCGCCGCGCCGGTTTATCGCCCCGCGCCAGAGCCGGAGCGTCCGGCTTATTCGCCGCCGCCGGTTGAGCATGCTCCTTATGCGCCGCCGCCCGTCGCGGAAGCGCCAAAATATACGCCGCCGGAACCCGTAAAACGTCCGGAGCCTGCTCCTGTTAAAACGGCGCCTGTTTGGAACGGATCAGAGGGTTCGGAGATCAACGCGCTGTTTGAAGAGGCTCAATCCTCCGGCGATATTTCCGACCGGTTAGCGCAATCGCCTATCGCCGACCTCACCAAAGCATTTGCCCTGAACGACAAATTGCTGTTCATCAACGAATTATTTGCCGGTAATGCCACCACTTTAGACCAGGCGGTCAAATATGTCAATAATCTAAGTAGTTTTGGAGCCGCCGCCCTGTATTTGAAAGAATTTGCCGCCCGCAATCAATGGACGGCTAACGAAAGCCGGAAAAAACAGGCGCTGGCGTTTATCAAAATGGTACGGAGAAGGTTTAAATAAATAATGGTAAATGGTAAATAATGTAATATATTTTCATAATTGATTATATGAATGCACGCTATTCGTTTCCGGCATTTTTATTTGCGCTTTATGTTTTGATTGGCGTATGCGGTTTGACGTTGTGGTCGGCGGCGCCGGTTTTGGCGCAAAGCGCGCGCAGACCGGTTGGAAATTTAATGGTGGAGAACGTGCCGGATATTCCGCCGGCTTTGCTGGAGCGATATGAGCAATACCAAAATACGCGCAGCGCTTCATTTGCCGATTGGGACGCCGATGGAAAAGGTATGTATATATCTACCCGGTTTGGCGACGTGGCGCAAATTCACCACCTTGAACACCCGGGCGGGTACAGAGAGCAGGTTACTTTTTTTAAAGAACCCGTTTCGAACGTGTTCGTTTGTCCTGATAGCGCCCGACATGGATTTATTTTTGCTAAAGACCAGGGCGGCAACGAAAATTATCAGTTATATTTCTTCGACCGCTCAACCGGGTCGACCCAATTATTGACCGACGGCAAATCGCGTAACCGGTTCCCGGTATGGAACAAAAAAGGCGACCGTTTCCTGTATTCCAGTTCCAAAAGGAACGGCGCCGACGCAGATTTTTATATGCGCGACCTTGCGGCGGGTAGCGAATCGAAACTAATCCTGCAAAATAAAGGCGGCGATTGGGAAATCACGGACTGGTCGGACGACGAAAGCAAGGCGCTGGTCCGAAATTACCTGTCCGTCAACGACGCTAAAATATTTTTGCTGGATTTAAAGTCCGGCGCTTTGGAGCAGATTCATCCGACGGCGGAGCCGGTCGCTTATAGCGCTCCAAGATTTGCAAAAGACGGCAAGGGGATTTACGTAATTTCTGACGAAGGCGCGGAATTTGGCGGTCTGGTCTATTATAATTTTCAAAACAGACAACTCAAAAAACTGGCCGCGCCAAATGGCGATGTGGAAGCCTTAGACTTGAGCGCCGACGGCAAAACGGTCGCTTATTCCGTCAACATCGGCGGATATTCCAAATTATTCTTACTAAATGGACCGACAGGCGTCTCGCGCGAAGTTTCGGGGCTACCCAAAGGCGTTATTGGCGGCCTGCGTTTCAATCCTACAGGTTCGCGGCTGGCCCTTTCTTTTAATACGCCGACCTCCGTCGGCGACCTCTATACGCTTGACCTCGCGCAAAACAAAACCGAACGCTGGACCTATAGCGAAACCGGCGGGCTGAACGCGAAAAATTTCATCGCGCCGACCCTCGTCAACTATCCGACATTCGATAAGGACGCTTCAGGCGTGCAGCGCAAAATTCCGGCTTTTCTGTATACGCCCAAAGGCGCCGGGCCTTTCCCGGTCGTGATGATTATCCACGGCGGGCCGGAAGGACAATCGCTGCCGACGTTCAATAGCTGGACGCAATATTTAGTCAACGAGCTACATTTTGCCGTTATCCTGCCCAATGTACGCGGTTCTACCGGTTACGGGAAAACGTATTTAAAACTCGACAATGCCGAACTGCGCGAAAATTCCGTCCGTGATATTGGCGCGCTATTCGACTGGATACCTTCCAAACCGTCGCTGGACGCATCGCGGGTCGCCGTTTTTGGCGGTTCTTATGGCGGCTACATGTCGCTGGCGACCATGACTCATTTTAACGACCGGCTGAAATGCGGCGTCGACCTGTTTGGGATTAGCAATTTTGTCTCTTTCCTGAAAAATACCAGTCCCTACCGGCAGGATCTCCGGAGGGTAGAATATGGCGACGAGCGCGACGAGAAAATGCGGGGCGTGCTGGAGCGTATATCGCCGATCTCCTCCATCGGTAATATTACCAAGCCTATGTTTATTTTCCAGGGACAAAACGACCCGCGCGTCCCGTTGTCCGAATCCGAGCAAATGCTGGCGGCTCTGAAAGCGAAAGGAAATACGACCTGGTTTGTGATGGCCAAAGACGAAGGTCACGGTATTGCGAAAAAGGCTAACCGCGATTATACTTATGCGGCAATTGCGCTGTTTTTGCAGCACTATTTGGGGCGGTAGGAGTTGTCCAACACAATAATACACGAACACTACTCGCCAACACGGCAAGGAAATGCGAAGCGTCGCGTCTCTACACACAAAAAAATATAATGACCAAAATTTACACGATTGTTTGCGCTTCTTTCTTTTCGCTGGCGTTACAGGCGCAAAAGCCTTATTTTCAACAAGAAGTACATTATGATCTACAGGTTACGCTTGACGACCGGCGGCATACCTTAACAGGAACGGCCCGCATCGAATATATTAACCGCTCGCCGGACGACCTCTCCGAAATTTATATGCACCTCTGGGGGAACGCTTACGCCAGTAAAAACTCGGCGTTTGCAAAACAATTTTTGCGGAACGGCGATACGCGTTTTAATTTTGCCGCCGAAAATGATCTGGGCAAATATGACGGCTTGCTTTGGACGGTGGACGGCAAAGCCGTAGAGGTTATTCCCGACCCTAAGAATACGGATATTGTCCGATTGAAACTCGTACAGCCGCTGAAAAGCGGCGGGCGCCTAACCATTGCCACGCCTTTCAAATTGTATTTACCGGCTAATTTATCAAGATCAGGCCATATCGGGCAATCCTACCAGGCGACGCAATGGTACCCGAAACCGGCCGTTTACGACGCGACAGGCTGGCACGCCATGCCTTATCTCGACCAGGGCGAATTTTATTCGGAATTCGGAACGTTTGACGTAAGTCTTACGCTACCCAAAAATTATGTGGTCGCCGCTACCGGCGAATTGCAGACGCCCGAAGAGCGGACCTGGATGACAGAAAAAATCCTGCAGACTGAGGGCCTGATACAGTCCGGATTTCCGGCGTCCGACTCTTTCCCCCGTTCTGAAAAGGAAATGAAAACCATCCGTTTCACCGCCTCTAACGTCCATGATTTTGCCTGGTTTGCGGACAAACGATTTCATATACAGCAAAGCGAAGTCAAACTCAAAAAAGGAAAAAAAGTAGCTACCTACGTTTTTTATACCAACGCGCAGACCGACTTGTGGAAAAATGCGATCAAATATGTCGACCGGTCTGTCCGGTTTTATTCCGGCTTGGTGGGCGCTTATCCGTATTCGCACGCGACGGCGGTTCAGAACGCTTACGGCGGGGGGGGCGGAATGGAGTACCCGATGATTACGCTGATCGGCGGCGACCCGGGAGGCGATTTTGGGCTGGACGACGTAATTACCCATGAAATTGGCCATAACTGGTTTTACGGGATACTGGGCAGCAACGAACGGGATTTTGCCTGGATGGACGAGGGGATTAATACCTATTATGAAAATCGTTATACGCGCCACTATTACCCTCCTCAACCCGCATCCTCGCGATTACGCGCGCTACTCTTCAAAAAATCGGATTACACCGAAGACCAACTAACTTGGTTGCAACTGGCCAAAACGCGGCAGGATCAACCGGTCGCAACGACGTCGAACGATCTGACGACCGTCAACTATCAGCTCGACGCCTACGACCGGCCCGCGCGGGATTTTCTGCTTTTAGAAAATTATTACGGCGCGCCGCGCTTCGATTCTATTATGCAGGTTTATTTTCAAACCTGGAAATTCAAACATCCGCAGCCCGCCGACCTAAAGAAGATATGGGAAACCGCTACCGGCGACGATCTTGGATGGTTTTTCGATCAACTGTTAGGTCCCGCGCCGCAAAAAGTGGATTATGCCATCCGAAGCGTAAAGGCGACGGACGGGCAATATGCCGTAACGGTTGAAAATAAAGGAACGGTCGCCACGCCCTTCCCGCTTTCGATCGCCGGGGAGCAGGGCGCTCAATCCTATCAATGGATACCCGGGTTTCAGGGGACAAAAGTTGTAAACCTGCCCAAAGGCGCCACTTCGCTCGTCGAACTTGACCCGCAACATCTTTTGCCCGACATAGACCGATCCAATAATTCCTACGCGGTCGGATCTGCTTTTCCTAAAATACTGCCGTTGCGCCTGACCTTCCTGGCCGGGGTTGATAACTCAAAATATACCAATATCTACTATTCGCCCTTGGTTGCCTATAATTATTACGACCGGGTTCAGTTGGGCGTCTGGCTGCACAACGGCTTTGCGCCGCTTAAAAAATTCGAGTGGTCGCTAGCGCCGATGATCTCGCTCAGAAACGGCGATCTGACCGGCCTGGCCAACGCAGACTATCATTTCCGATTATTTGGACAGGCGCTGACCGTCGGCGTCGGAGTTAAACGCTTTGATTATGATTATTTTGAAGGCGTCAGTTCCAATATTTCCAAATCCTATACCCGCTTCTCCCCTACCCTGACGCTGGATTTTGCGAAAGCGCCAACCAGTCCGTTGACTCAGCGACTGCAATTCCGCAGCCTGATCACCAACAAGGACGGCCTGGTGTTTGATACCCTGGGGGGTATTTTCAAAGAAAGTTACTGGTTCACTATCCACGAACTGGCCTATACCTCCAAATGGAAAAACTCCCTGGGCGACGCTTTTCTCCGCGCGGGCCTGGAGCAGCAATCCTACACTTCAACTTTCGGGATTAACGTCGGGCCGCAGCATTATTTAAAAGGAACACTCGAACTGCGCAAGGATTTTCTGTACGCGCCGGATAAAAAAATCAGCATACGAGCGTTTGGCGGCTATTTTCTGGACAATTCCGGCAGGAACGCCGGTAGCATCTTCGGCGTCCGCACCCGCGGCAGCCTTGGGATTGTAGAACAGGGCTTCAACGACTATAAGTTGGAAGATTTTTATTTTGGCAGGAGCGAATCGACCGGCCTTTTTTCGCAGCAGATCACGCCCAATTCTGAAGGAGGTTTTAAAGTTCCCCTTGCAGGGCGCACCGATATTGGCTTTTCTAATGATTATTTACTGGCCTTCAATTTCAAGACCGATCTACCAATTCCGCTCCCTATAAAGCCTTATTTTGACGTCGCCTATTACGACGCCAAAGTAACCACGCTGGGGCCGTTTCAACCGACCTGGGTTTACAGCGGAGGGCTGGCGCTTGAACTGGGCGACTATGCAGGGATTTACTTTCCGCTTCCTTTTCTGACGTCCACAGCATTAAATAATATTTTAGAAGAACGCGGCGACTATTTTAGCCGGATCAGTTTTCATTTGAACCTGAAAAAATTTGTTCCGGGCCGGTTATTTGCAGATCATTTGTAGCCCAGCCGAAAGGTTTTGCTTTTCTAAAAATTGATTGGACGAAAAAAGGAGACATAGTTGAATCTTAAAAAATAATAAAGTTGCAACTTCTTGCGTACGGACAGGTTGCGAACTGTTCCTACGCAAGAAGTCCATATACAAGCAGCTTAAAGGGCGCCGCTGTTTTTTTTTACCCATTCCATTATACTGATTTGCGGAACGACGGATTCTGGCGTTACGAGTAACGGTTTACCTTCAACAATTGCCTCATACAGGTTTTGAAAGAACGGCCCGTAGTCGCCCGGTATCGTTTCTACCCGTCCGCGCACCGGCAAACCGTCGATTGTGGTATTTAAAAGACCGTAATTATCCGGCAAATCTAAGCCGAACCCTTTGGAGCCGGGTAAAGCGCCCGCTTTGAGTTGCTCTTCCTGCGTATCATGCCCGTGTTTAATAAAGGAACCCCGGTCGCCATACAAGATATAGCGCGGACCAATTTCGCGCACCAGCAAACTACCCTTCAGCGTCGCCTGCATAGTGCCAAAGTTCAGCCGGACTTCAAAAGCGTCGTCCACGGGCGATCCGGGGCGTTGTTTCCAGACCCGTCCCTCGAACCGGTCAGGCTGGCCAAAAAGCTGAAGCGCTTCGTCAATCAGGTGGGCGCCGAGGTCGTAGAGCAAGCCTGTGGCGGGGCCGGCTGTTTCTTTCCATTTCTTTGGATTGGGGTTTGGAACCCAGCGGTCATAATGCGCTTCATATGCCAGCAGCGTTCCTAGCCATTCGCGCTCCACAATTTTCCGTACCGTTTGAGCGCCGCCGTCGAACCTTCGGTTCTGATAGACGGTCAGTATTTTCCCCTGACGGCGCGCCAGTTCGATCAGCGCCTCCGCTTGTTCCGCCATTGCGGTCATTGGTTTTTCGACGACCGTGTGTTTTCCCGCCGCGAGGCTGCGCGTCGCCAGGTCGTAATGCGTATCATTCGGGCTGCTGACAACGATGACGTCAATTGACGGGTCTTCAAAGGCGTCTTCTACCTGCGCCGTCGTGCGCGCTCCGGGAACGTCTGCCGGTTCGCCCGCGCGGCTCCGGACGACGGTTTTAATCCTGAAATTAGGATTGGCCTGTAAGAAAGGGGCGATCAGGTATTTTCCGGAAAGGCCGTAGCCGATGAGCGCGACGTTTAGCATGGAATAAGAAGATAGAGTACAAATTTTTTACAAAAATAACGTTTTAACGCCATTGCAGTTAGCTTAAATTTAACCTAAATCTGTATATCTAACTTTATCAAAGTCTTGTAGCTTCAACCATCCATATCAATGCATAGTCGGTCGAAAAATAAGTCCGGTTGCTTTTTATAATCAATCCGGCTTTTATAAATGCAAAATAAATTTACCCTGCCCAAAGGAATCGCCTGGAACTGTCGTCTATATAAAAACAAAAAACGTCCAATGCATTAGACTATATTTGAATGACCAACCAGCCGCCAAATTTTGAATCGCTTTACGAAGCGTATAAAGACCTGGTATTCAATACTGCGGCCGGGTACGTTCAGAACATAGGCGACGCGGAAGAAATCACGCAGGACGTTTTTACGGACGTTTATTTTGGCCTGGAAAATTTTAAAGGCCAATCCAGCCTGAAAACCTGGATCTACCGCATTACCGTCAATCGGTGTATTGACTTTTTAAAACACAAAAACAGGAAGAAGCGCTTCGCGTACATAATTGGATTATTCCACAAAGAGACGGGCGCGCCCGCCTACGACCCGCCAGATTTTGAGCATCCGGGCGTATTGGCGGAAAGGAGGGAAGCAACCGCCCTGATCTTTAAAAACATCCGCCTGTTGCCCGAAAATCAGCAAACGGCGTTCATTCTATCAAAATTAGAGGGCCTGAGCAATATTGAAATTGGCGAAATAATGGAATTGAAAATTGGCGCGGTCGAATCGCTTCAAAGCAGAGCAAAAGAAAATCTGAAAAAAAAGTTAAGCGAATATTTCAAAAATTGACGCCGGAGCGAAGGAATCGTTCCTAAAAACAGACCTAATCTATATGGAAAAAGATCAGCGCCATCAAATCGATCAATGGATCGACCGCTTTGGAGACGTCCAACGGTTGACGCCTACTCCTTTTTTACTGACGCGCATCCGGCAAAACATTGAAAACAGGAAAACGCGGCAGGCGAAGGAGGAAAAATTGGTCTTTATTTTCGCGGCGCTCATGGCGATCTTTATCAGCCTGAATATTTTTTCCTGGACGCGCCTAAATAAAACGGAGGGCGCACTGGCGTCTATCCACAAAACAGGGGCTGAGGCGCTAGCCCAGGCTTACGATTTAAAAATTACCGACTATTCAACAGCGCTTTATGAAAAGCAATAAATTGCTATACGGGCTTGCCATTGGAGTATTACTGGTCAACATCCTGACGCTCGCGGCGCTTTGGCGCAAGCCCCATCCGCCCGGCGGCGGTCGTCCCGGCGGTCGCGAAGGCGGCGGCTCGCAGGAGATCATGCGCATTTTTACGGAATCGCTGCACTGGAACGATGCGCAGATCAAACAGTTTGAAGCGCTGCGCATGGAGCATTTTACGCAAACTAAGGCGCTCATGGACAGCAGCCGCATCTGGCATGACCAGTATTTTAGTTTTCTGGGAAAAGCACCCGCTTCGGACGACCGTCTGGAAGCGCTGGCGACCAAAATTGCCAACGTAGAAAAAGAAAAAACGACCGTTACGTTCGATCACTTTAGCAAAGTCCGCGCGATCTGTACCCCCGAGCAACAACAAAAATTTGACGAGATTATCCAGCAAACGATCAGAACGGCCTTTGGGCCGCGCGCGCCGGGGCCGCCGCCCAACCAGCTTAAAGGGAACCAATAAAAGCGATCATTCATTCTTTAATAAATTCCATTATGCAAAAAATTCTTTTTATCGCCTTTGCCGCCCTGTTTTTCGCCTGCCAAAAAACGGATTCAACGGTAACGACGACTACAACGACCAATACGACCGTTCCGGCCGTTTTTGGCAAAATGTACGGCTCGACCAGCATTACCTCCGACGGAACGTACATTACGATTAAAACCAACGGTTTACCTGATCATAAAAGCGTATACTACGCTACCTCCAACGCGCTGCATGAAGATTTTAGCGGAACCACTTTTAGCGGGGTTACGTTTGCGGCTAATCCTTCCACCATCGTCAGCCAGACCCTGACCTTTAAAATTCCGGCCAACCCGATCGTGGCGACCACGCATGCCGCTTCTCCACTTGGCCCAATTGGCGTGGCCGTCAATGGCGTCCCTTTCTTCAATCAATACGCAGCCGGCGGGTCGAAACTTTCGGGCGAAATTGTCAGTTTCGATCAGTATTGGGGACACCCGCAGATGCAGGGCATGTATCATTATCATGTGGAGCCTAAATATTTAACGACGGTTAAAGCGACCAAATCTTCGTTGATGGGTTTCCTGCTGGACGGTTTCCCGGTCTACGGTCCCGAAGAAAACGGCGTAATCATTACTAACGACCAACTGGATACCTACCACGGTCACATTGGAGCAACCGCAGATTATCCGAACGGAATTTACCATTATCATTTTACGACCGCCGCCCCCTACCTGAACGGATCGGGCTTTTACGGAACGGCGGGGACGGTTTCGCAATAATGGTAAATGAAAAATGGTAAATGAAAAATGGTTAATTTTTGGCGCGCTTGGTTGCATAATGGCAGGTTGCCGGCAAGAGTCAAAAGTTAAAAGCCCGAAAACGGTCCCAACACATTATGTTGCTGCGGCAGATAGTGGGTTCTCCCGGCGGCAGGACACGCTTTTTTATGGGCGGGAACGATTTTCCGGTTATGTTTTCCAACTGTACAAAGGCGGCGGAGATACGCAATTTGTCGCCACCTATTTACATGGTCTCGAAGAGGGGCTTACTAAAAAATGGTATCCCAACCGCCAGGTTGCTGAAGAGCGGCTGTATGTGGACGGTAAAAAAGAAGGCGTCCACCGGGCCTGGTACCCGGACGGAAAGCCCAAATTCATATTCGACATCTCGAACGACGAATATACCGGAGAATTCAAAGAATGGTACCCGAGCGGTCTTTTGGCTAAATATTTTCACTATAAAAACGGACAGGAAGCCGGAAGCGAACGGCTTTGGTGGGACGACGGCTCCGTCCGGGCCAATTATGTAATCAAAAACGGGAAAAAATACGGCCTGATTGGTATTAAACTTTGCAAAAACCCTTATGATTCAATCGTTAAAAAATAGCCTGTTCGCCTTAATACTGACGGTCGCAGCCTGTAAGCCGGCGCAGGAGAAAGATACCCTACCTTTTATCAATAAGCCGGACTTTACGCCGGAATGGATTTTGGCATCCGACGCCGCTTATCAAAACATTCATACAATACCTCCTTTTACCTTCACCGACCAGGACGGTCAGCCCGTGACCGAGCAAACGGTCAAAGGTAAAATCTACGTCGCCAACTTTATTTTCACCCGCTGCGTCAGTATCTGCCCAAAAATGATGGACAATATGGCGATTTTACAAAGCCGTTTTAAAAACGACGACCAAGTGATGTTCCTCTCCCATTCCGTCACGCCGGATATGGATAGCGTACCAGTCCTAAAAAAATACGCCGAAGCGAAAGGCGTTCTTTCCGGCAAATGGCGCCTGCTAACCGGAAACGCCGACTCCATCTATGCCCTCGCTAAAAAACAATATTACGCAGGCGATACCATCGGATACTACGGCAAACCCAATGCTTTCCTCCACACCGAAAACTTCATCCTCGTTGATCAACAACGCCGCATCCGGGGCGTTTATAACGGCACGCTTCCTGTTGAAATGGACCGACTGACGGAGGATATTGGAACTTTGGAAAACGAGCGTTAAAAACGCCCATATAATTGATTCTATTTTTATGGAAGCCTTGCATAAAAATAATTTCGCTTTTATAAAAAAAGACGTATTTTCGCAGCCGTAAATATTTTGGGGGATTAGCTCAGCTGGCTAGAGCGCTTGCATGGCATGCAAGAGGTCATCGGTTCGACTCCGTTATCCTCCACTAAATCTTGAAATTCAGGCTTTTAGATTAACTTCTGGAAGCCTGATTTTTTCTTTTTCAGGCTGATGATTTTTGTCGTTACATTACATCGGAAAGCGAACGCCGGTAATCTGTTCCGCCATATCCCAAAGTTTTTTACCGACCGTTTCATCTAAAGCATTTCCCTGTATGGCGGCCAATGCAGGATAACCTCTATATCCGCCGTCGTCAGGCCCATATAAATTTCCTCCCGCCACCTCGTTGGATACGGCTCCATACAACGACGTTAAAGCGCCTTGCCACGGTTCCATAAATTTGCCAATACGTTTCACACCAACGGCAATTTCTTCATCGCTCAGGTGCCTCATTAAGTCGGTTTTATTAGCGCCAGGCTGCGTCGCAATGGAAAGTATGCGGTCGCCTTTAGCGGAAATTCTGCGATGCAGCTCCATGGAAAACAGTAGATTGGCTAATTTGCTCTGCCTGTATTCGCGCAAAGGGTCGTAACTTTTTTCTGATTGTAAATTGTCAAAATCAAGGATAGCGCCCTGGTAGCCATTGCTGGTCAACGTGACGATTCTGGAACCCGGCGTCGCTTTCAGCAAAGGGTATAAACGACCGGTCAGCGCAAAATGTCCCAAGAAGTTCACCCCAAATTGCAATTCATACCCTTGGGCGGTTTTTAAGGCCGGCGGCGTCGCCACGCCTGCGTTGTTAATTAAAATATGCAGTTGCGTATGTTTTTGCAGAAATTCGTCTGCGAAGCGCTTTACGGCGTTTAAATCAGATAAGTCCAGAACGCCCGTTTCCAGCGTTCCTTTACCAGGCCGCGACTGTAATTTAGCGCGGGCGTCTTCCGCTTTGTTTAAATCCCTGCAAGCCAGTACAACATGCGCGCCCGCTTCATATAACGCCAGGGCAGTTTCAAAGCCGAGACCTGTATTCGCGCCGGTAACTATGATCGTTTTACCGGTTTGCTCGGGAATATCTTTTTTGACCCACATAATTATCAACTTTTATCAAAATTCACCTTAACCTATCAGCAAAAACTAACAAGGTTGTAAATATTGTAATAATGTGCAATACAATGTGATTTGCGTCTGGAACCCTGTCGTTTTCTTCAACAGAAAACATCTTTATAGTACGGGAATATCTTTTTTCATAATCAAAATTAACTTTAGATTTGGAGAAATCCTTTGAAAGGAAGGGCGCCCACCATTGGAAGAACTCTCCGGAAAGCAGGAAAGGATAGTATATAAGCGGATAATAATGATAAAATCCTGTGTTTTTGCAGATCACGCAAATAAATGCAATCCCCATCAGCAAACCATTGGTACCTGCTTCCAGCCATAAATCTTTTCTGCTAAATTTACTGGGGTCATTCCATGGAAATAAGGGAAATATAGTTGTTACCTGGTGATAAGCAAGTAGTAAAAACGCGCTAATAATAGCGGAAAAATGAAAAAACATAAATTTTACGTATTTTAACTACGGATCAGAAAGCGCTTCAGACATAAAGGGAGAGTCTTTTGTTAAGATTAAGAAAAAATAGTTTGTCGCAAGAATCAGGTTTTATCCTACTGCAAATCCAGAGAACGGTCTTTTACTGGGCGCTTGAAATTCAATGATTATAGCCTGCCCGGAGAAATAAAGGATCATTGGTAATTGTCCAACGCTCTTTTTCTAAAATAGCTTTCACATGGACATAATATATGCGAATAATGAGTTAAAACTAGCAAAAGTAGATAAACACCGGTCTGCCTTTTTGGATATGCAACTATAAACCATTTTGAATAAGGGGTTTTTGAGGATCCTTTTAGTTTTATCTCTCCTCAAATTAACTATTGTCCGAGACCCGGGTCAGACCTACCTCGTGTATGCAACATAGACGGCTTGTGTACGACTTATACACGGCTTACGGGTGACTTAAAGGGTTGACGAATAACAAATGGCTGCCAATGATAAGCGGACGTCGGGGCCGGGATTTTCGGGATAAAAGGATCTGCGCGCCTGTTATATTCGCTTCCGGTTTTCGGGTCTATCGTCCCGGAGCCCTTTTTGGACTTTTTCAACCCATTATTCGAATACTATATGTCTTTAGCAGGTTAGGCACAAACTCGTTTTAAAAATAAATGGAAATTTTAAATCAAAGCCACTTTGGACAAAAATTTTGCCTTTGCAAAGCTATATTTTTTAACTATCTTTCCCATCAATTTTGGAAAATAAAAAGACGTGAAAATAGTTTTGACGAAAATTCTAAAATTAAATAATGACTATGAAAAATAAAATACCGACTTTATTAATGGCAATAATGGCGTCTTCCCTGCTATGTATAAATACATTGTATGCCCAACAATTACACCCGCGTTGGGATGAACTCACCGCCAGCGACTGGCCTAAAGCTTTAGCCGCTGCCGATTTTACCTGTATTCTTCCGATCGGCATTTTAGAAAAACACGGACCGCACGTACCGATTGGTTCCGACCTGATACAGGTCAGGGAATGGGCTTCCAAAGCGACGAAACAAGAATACGCCGTTGTATTCCCGGATTATTTTTATGGCCAGATCAACGAGGCGCGTCATCAGCCCGGCACGTTTGCCCTGCCAGAAAGAGTAACGTGGGATTTGCTGGAGGCGACCTGCGACGAGATTGGCCGCAACGGATTCAAAAAAATATTGATTATCAACGGTCATGGGGGCAATCCGCAGCTTATCCGTTATTTTATGCAGACCCGTCTTGAAAAACGAAGGAATTATGCGGTTTTCTTTTTTGAACCGCAGGCCGATTCCACTTTTAAAAAAGGCTATGCCGCCCTGCATCAATCCAATCCGGACGATGATTCCCATGCCGGGGAAAGAGAAACTTCCGTACTACTCGACCTGCGGCCCGACTTGGTCCAAATGGACAAGGCGTCCAATGAGTCGGGCGCCAACCAGCGCAGACTTGATATCCCGAATGTTTATACGGCGATCTGGTGGTACGCGAACTTCCCCAATCATTATGCCGGCGAGGGTTCGAAAGCAACCAAGGTGTTGGGGAAATTAATGAATGAACATTATGTCGGACAGTTGGTAACGGCGTTGAAAGCGGTGAAGACGGACCAGAGAACGCTTCAGTTGCAGCAGGAGTTTTTTGACCGGGTAAAAGAAAAGTAAACCTGTATAATTAAATCCACCACCACGGCGTCATGGCGCGTACGGTAGGAATAAAATACGGAAAATCCGGGAATATAAAGTTAACCGGGTAAATTTAAAATTGATTTTTAAATTTACCCAGTCAAAATATAAAAGGCCTACTTATTTAGGCCGGAACCATATCATTTTTCTCCCTTTCCCAGAACCGGTGCTGCGAAATGGCATGAATAAAATCTTCCGCTAATTGGCTTCCCTGCAATCCGTCCCCCATCACCACTCCGTGGGAAGAAGCGCCTTTGGCCGATTTTGCTTTAGTGCTTATGTATGTTTTGTTCACTAACTCCACGCCGTCGCCGTCGGCGGCAATGGGCTTGCAATGTTTATAGGCTTCGTTGATAAAATGGATCGCGTCCGGCTCATGCTGAAGCGCGACGGCGCTTTTATGTCCTGCCGGAACGAATACCGCATCAAAAACCACGGAAGCGGCGGTCAGGAAACTCATGTCCACTTTTACTTTTTCGCCTTTAGCATTCCGGATAAATCCGCCGTGCGGAGCGATGAGTTTTGTTTGCGCGCCCTGTTTTTCTAAAGCGTCTTTCATGGCTTCTAAAGAATCGCCGTCTACGCCGTCGGCTGCCAGGATGGCAATGCAACGGGTCTTGATGGAATCTTTTTTGGTGTTGGCCATGCTCAGCGCTTCAGATCGTTTTAGTTGTTGATCCTGCGGCTTGTTTTGATAGTCGTCGGGATTAGCGTCGGCGCCGTAGTTTTGATTCATGGGGAATTGAACCGGAGGAACGGCCATGCCTAACCCTTCTGCTACCTGACCGGCCAAAAATGGGCTGACTTGCGATAATAACCCGACTATCCGCTCGCGGATGGAGCCGTCCGTCAATTTTCCTAACTCAAACCGCAGCGCGTTGATAATATGATTTTGCTCTGGTTCAGACTGACTGTTAAAAAATAACGTAGCCTGACTAAAGAAATCCATAAAACTTTGACTGCGCGCGCGGACTTTACGGGCGTCTATGCGTTCCTCGAAAGAAGTAAATCCGCCCTGAGCCGCTTTTGCCTGGAAAGGGCAGCCGCCGCCCGTGGTATTCGGATGATAACTGGTTTTGCCGACGTTGATTTGCCGGCGCATGTGGCCGTCCCGCTGGTTATTATGGACGGTATTAATGGAACGGTTAATCGGAATCTCGTGAAAATTAGGGCTTCCCAATCTGGAAAGCTGGGTATCCGTATAAGAAAATAAGCGGCCTTGCAGCAGCGGATCGTTGGTAAAATCAATGCCCGGAACCAAGTGAGCCGGATGGAAAGCGACTTGTTCTGTTTCTGCAAAGAAATTATCGGGGTTCCGGTTAAGCGTCATTTTACCGATCCGCATGACGGGAACCGTTTCTTCCGGCACCAATTTGGTCGGATCCAACAGGTCAAAAGGGAATTTATGTTCGTCTTCTTCCGGTATGATCTGAACGCCAAACTCCCATTCCGGGTAATCGCCTTTATCTATGGCTTCCCATAAGTCGCGGCGGTGAAAATCGGAATCTTTGCCTGAAATTTTTTGCGCCTCGTCCCAGGCAACGGAGTGAACGCCCAGGAGCGGTTTCCAATGAAATTTAACGAAATGGGATTTGCCCTCGGCGTTGATCAGCCGGAACGTATGGACGCCAAATCCTTCCATCATGCGCAAACTGCGCGGAAGCGCCCGGTCGGACATAACCCACATGATCACGTGCATAGACTCCGGGGTCAGTGAAATAAAATCCCAAAATGTATCATGCGCTGACGCGGCTTGCGGGATTTCGTTGTCCGGCTCGGGTTTAACGGCGTGGATCAGATCCGGGAATTTGATAGCGTCCTGAATAAAGAATACGGGAATATTATTGCCTACGAGGTCATAATTCCCTTCTTCGGTATAAAACTTGACGGAAAAACCCCGAACGTCGCGGGCTAAGTCTGTAGATCCGCGCGAACCGGCAACCGTAGAAAAACGGGCAAAAACGGGCGTTTTAACAGAAGGGTCTTGCAAAAAGCCCGCTTTAGTATATTTTGCCATGGATTCATAGACCTGGAAATAACCGTGAGCGGCCGATCCCCTGGCGTGAACGATTCTTTCAGGAATACGTTCATGGTCGAAATGGGTAATTTTTTCGCGAAGAATAAAGTCTTCCAAAAGGGTCGCGCCGCGTTCGCCGGCTTTCAGGGAGTTGGTATCGTCGTTAATTTTTAACCCCTGATCGGTGGTCATAAAATGTCCCCGGCCGTCTTCTTTATGAGGCGCGAGGTTATCCTGTTTTGTCGGTTTTGGTCCGTTAATATTATTTTCCATGATTAGAATAAGGTTATGAAGTATTTAACGAAATAAATTGTGTCGCTCATTTTTAATCTTTAAAGACAAATAGAATATTTGCCAAGTAAAAAAACAGTTTCGGAATATACCTGAATCGGCGTATATTGGATTTTTATGAATCATAAAACTTAACGGGCGGACGCTTTTTTAACATTTTGTCAGTTTGCATGAGTTTAGCAAACCTGACGCTATTTGTAAATTTATCATCGTTGCACCCTTTTACTTTCCCATAGTTATTTTTAATCAAGCTTCATCAGATGACTGAAATAGAACAAACCTTAAAATTAAACGGCAGGATATGGATAGAAACGCCTGCCGGTCGACT
>JBBRMZ010000039.1:0-26269 GCA_038230555.1 Chitinophagales bacterium | reverse complement strand
TTTCATTTTACGCTAACGCATTCGGAGCAATTGAGCAGCTACGTTTTTCTAACGACGATGGCAGCCTTCATGTTGCCGAACTTTCTATTGACGTCTAATACTAATATTAATGAAACAACTTACTAAAATCGGTCGTTTATTTTATGGCGTCGGCGTCGTTGCTTTAGGGATACATCAACTTGTTATCAAAGATTTTCGTCCGGAAATTTTATCTCCATTTCCTGCCTGGGCTCATAAGTATGTTGTATTCCCGGTTCTTACGGGAATAGCTTTAATATTGGCAGGCACTACCATTTCAGGGTTGTTTAAAATTAAACCTGTTGGCAAAAAAATATATGCCTTTACTTAGGATTTTGTTTTATTGCACTTATCATAACTTCCCATCTGCCCTATATTTTAATCCTCAGTCCTGATAAGGCTTCTCGTTTGGACGTTTGGTTTGGAGCCGGCGAAGCATTAGCCTATTGCGGAGGTGCATTTGTAATGGCCGGCTCATTTTCAGAGAACACTTTTAGTCAGGACAGAAAGAACTTTTTTGAATTATGGTTAGAAAAACTTATTCCAATTGGGAGAATTTTTTATTCCATTCTCATTATATTGTTTGGATGCAGTCATTTTGTATTTACTGATTTTGTGTCTACAATGGTACCAAAATGGATTGGAGACCGTGTGTTTTGGACATATTTTGTGGGAGTAACACTTATTGGTTCAGGCATAGCAATTATTTTCAAAATCTGGATAAAGCCAATTACATTACTTTTAGCAATCATGCTTTTTCTTTTTTTTATTTTGTTCCATGTGCCTGACGCCATTGCGAATCCTTATCAGGGTGGAGGAAATGAAATTGTACGCGCAATTGTTGCGCTACTTTTCTGCGGCATTGCATTAGTTATCGCATTAACCAATGGTTCTAAAAAAGAATTAGGTGAAACAACACAAGCTGATTAGAAAAAATATTCAAAAATTTCTCTATCGGGCTTTTAGTGAAGAAGTAGACCGGGCTTTGACAAAGGATTGATAACAAAAAAGACTATGACAAAAATAGACCCAATAATAGCCGTAAAAGATGTTGAATCCAGTTCTAAATGGTATCAATCCATATTTGGATGTAGAAAAGCCCATGGCGGAGACGAGTTTGCGGTGTTAGTATCGGAAAATGACGAAATTTTAATTTGTCTTCATAAGTGGGGAGAACATCATCATCCTACAATGACAAATCCAAACATCACTCCAGGAAACGGACTAATCCTTTACTTCAGGACGGAAAATATGAACGCTATACGGCAAAATGTTGAGAAAATAGGCGGTATTGTAGAAGAAGATATTCATCTAAATCCAAACTCATTGAAAAAGGAATTTTCGCTTAGAGACCCAGACGGATACTATTTAACAATAACCGAGTTTCACAAGTATGAAGGTTAAAATTAAAGAATTTTCTGAACAATGAAAAACACTACCGTTAATAACTTTTAATTGATAAGGTTTTGTGTGAAGGTTTTATGACAAAAAGAAGGGCAGGTAAGTACTTTCCTATCCATAGGTTTAGTAGATTCTTCTCAATTTTTGATCATATGTCTTCTTGAACAAAATTAATCCTATTTAGCGGCCGTCCGGCGACAAGCACCCGCCCATTGTACCCATTATTAAAACAGAAATCGACAATGAATTCTATATTGCAAAAATTTAAAATCAGTAAAGAGCGTATTTTAGCCTTTTCATTAATCGCATTATGGACGTCTATTAATGCGCAAGAAGGGCGAAATCGGAGCGAAAAATATGCGGACGCTTATAAAAAATATCTAAGTGCAACTTGCCCAATCACAAAAGACAGCATTCAACATTTCGTATATTTCTCGCGAGACAGAGAGATGATTATTGACCATCCTTTGCTTTTGCATCCTATGTTTAAAGGGGCCCAAATCATGTACTGCTGGAAAGACTTTGAACCTCAAAAAGGACAGTATGACTTTTCAATTTTAAAGTAGGATTATGAGTATCTTAAAAAATATGACAAAAAAATATTTATCCAGATGCAAGACGCCACCTTCACTCCTAATGATAAAGCAATTCCCGAATATTTATTTACAGACGAATACAATGGCGGAGCGGCAATACAATATAATGATGACGGGAAACCGGAGAGTTGGGTTGCAAAACGTTGGAACAAAAAAGTAAGAGAAAGATTCGCGCTGCTTCTACAGGCATTAGGTAAAGAATATGATGGAAAAATAGAAGGTATAAACCTGCAGGAAACCTCAATTGGAGTAACCCATGAAACAGAGCCGAGTTTTTCTGAACAGGAATATATAAACGGGTTAAAAGCAAATATGCTTGCTTTGAAAAAATCGTTTCCCTCATCAGCAACTATGATATATGCAAATTTTACACCCGGGGAATGGCTGCCCTGGGAGGATAAAGGTTACCTCCGTTCCATATATCAATATGGCGAAGAAATAGGCGTTGGACTTGGAGGACCTGATTTAATGGTGACAAGAAAAGGCCAACTCAACCACGCACTTGCTTTAATGCACGAAAGACATTACACCGTTCCGATTGGGATTGCAATACAAGATGGTAATTATATTGGTAAGACAGGCGCTGATTCTGATTACAATGAACATGGCGATAAAGGGAAAAAATCACGGAAAAATATTGTTCCATTGTTGCATGGTTTCGCAAAAGACTTTTTGAGGGTAAATTATATGTTTTGGGCAAATCAGGAGCCCTATTATAAGGAAGATTTAATGCCTTGCCTTTCGAGAGACTAAATAAAAATATCACGTATGGGGCTGCTGAATTACGGAAACTTGGTGATATTAGTAATTTACTCGGTAGTTTTCTTTTTCACTAAAGGAGTAATCGCTGGTTTTGCAGTAAACTATAACATAAAAAAGGGCTGGAAGCTTTCGCTTCCAACCCCTGTACAAAATAAACTAAGTATAATCCGATTAAATAAGTCGGAACGACGAATATTCCTTAAAAAGAATAACGAGCGCCCAACTGCATTTGCCAACGGGAAGAGTTGATATCCACCGAGTATGGAGCCGTTGGGTTCGAGAAAGTATAGGTCGGGTAGTTGCCGGCTATTTTCGGAGCGGCAGTAACTGAAACCCCTGTACTGGCCGTCGAGTTGAACAAATTGGAGGAATAGTAACCGTATCCCCACGAGCTATTCAGCAGGTTGGTCAGGTTGAAAATATCGAAGCTCAATTCGATGGTATGCGTTTTACCGGCAGCGCCCACATTGAAATTGAAATCATGCACTAAACGCATATCTAAATTCGTATTCCACGGCGTGCGTCCGCCGTTTCTTTCCGTAAAATTGCCTTTGCGGGTACTCAGGTAAGAATCAGCGTTGACAAAATTCTGGAAGTTGGCCGCCTGTTGGGCGGCGGTAATTACCTGGCCGCTAACGGTAATATCTTTCGTAAAGAATTTACCCAGATCTGCGTCGTTCGGGATGAAGATCAGACCGGCTGCCTGACCGGTTCCGTTATACACGGTGTTCGGCAAGCCCCAGGTAAACGGCGTTCCGGAAGCGGATGTAAATACAAACGACAGCATGGTATTATTGTGGGAATTCCAGGCGTAGCGCAAACCTGCGGTCGCAACAATCCGGTGGCGAATATCGAAGTTGGAATAAGCCAGTTGAGGATCGTTTGGCGTCAGCGACTGGTTCAACTGCCAGTTGGATTCCATGGAGTTACGAATACCGTTGGTGACGTCTTTTGCCTCCCCGTATGTATAAGCTGCCGTGATATTTAATCCGGACTGGCCCATTTCATACAATTTGGCCGCTTGTAAAGTAATATTATAACGGTAGCCCTTATCTGTATTCGACAACTGGTAAGCGTTCGTAAAATTGCTGTTAATCTTGCCGCCAACGTAGATCGGCATTTGCTGATTGACGTCGTAAGCGTAGAAGCTGGTAGAGTCCCTAGTATTGATCTGCTGAAATTTCAGGTCACGGATGACTTTGGTGTAAATAGCTTCTAAGGTAAATTTATAACCGCCTACATTGTAATCAATAGCTAAATCTGATTTCAGGTTGGAAGGCAATTTGAAGTTATTGTCAATGGCGTCTACTTCGGTCAGTTTAGTCGCGCCGTTGTTCACGCTGAATTGTTGCGCGCCATTCAAAGGGTCGCCGACAATTTTCTTACCAGCGAGGTTATTTTGGTCGTAAGCGCCGTAACCAACGCCGTTGTTGTAATATCCGTAACCAAACCAAGCCCACGGAATACGTCCGTTGAAGATCCCGGTTCCGCCGCGCAATACAACGCTGCGGTCGCCGCTCAGGTCGTAGTTAAAACTTAAACGTGGAGCCGGCAATACGTCGCCCAACAATTTATTGGTGATTTTGGGGAGGGGGGTATAACTATAAGTTTTTCCGTAATTGGCGTCTGTATTTTTTGTCTGGTCCTGCGCATAAGCAGACGTTAGCGGTCCGTTTGGCACTTGCGCATAATCAAGACGCAAGCCAAACGTAACTTTCAAACGGTCGCTGAAACGGTATTCGTCCTGTCCATACAAACTGAACATATTGACGTTGAACTGAGCGTACGGATTGTTGAAAATCTGGTCTCTGACGGCTGGGGTAACCGGAAGTTCAGTCGGGTCAAATGGATAAGCGCCGCGTACGCGGTTTGGGTTGTTAGCAAAAAAATCAGCCAACGATTTATAGGAAACTCGACCGTTCAAAGAGTTAACGAAACCGTATTGGATATTGTAAAACTCGTTGTGCGTTCCGAAAGTAAACGCATTTTTGCCCCTGTACATCGTAAAGTTATCCGTTAACTCAAACGTGTTCTGGTGCATATTGAAAACCGTTCCTTCGCGGTCGTTTCCGAAGATGATTGTACCGCCGTTATTGCCGATCTCTGTTTGAGGAAACAAATTTGAAGCGGCTGAATTACCCGGCAGCGTATTTGCTAACGGCGTTCTGTAGTCATGGATGGTTGAATAACCTGCGACTAAATTGTTGGACATCCTGTTACCAAACCGGCTTTTCAATTCCATGACCGTATTGATCTGATCGTTATCCTGTCTGTAGTTCATACTTGCAAAACGGAAGTTTTGAAAGTCGCGTTCCAGGTTGGTAGAACTAGAAATAACCGTATTGTTGCGGAGGGTCAACGTGTTGTTGTCGTTGATATTCCAGTCGAAACGGTTAAAAAACTTGGTACTTTTAGAAAGAATATTCACCGCCCCGAAAGCGCCCGGATTAAAACCATACCGCTTCATCAAAGTATCAGAAATTTGTTGCGCTTGTGCCGCTGTAATCGTAGTAGGATAAGCGTTTCCGCTGGCGTCGTATTGCAGTACGCCGGCAGCGTTTGCCAATGGTTCTGTTCGGTTGGTGACTTCTTCGTTGGTGAACCAGAACAGTTTGTCTTTAATGATTGGTAAACCAACGCGGAAACCGGTTTGGTAATCCTGGTAGTCGCTACCGATGGCGCCGCTTTTGCCCGCGTTATCCGTTCCCGTCAGGGCTGCGGTGCGTAAAAAGCCGTAAGCGGATGCGTGAACGTCGTTGGAGCCTGAACGCGTTACCGCGTTGATCGAACCGCCTAACACGTTGCCTACTTTTACGTCGAAAGGAACCAACAACACTGAAACGTCCTGGATGGCGTCCAAACTCACCGGGTTGGTGCGCGTAGAACTGCCCGGCATACCGGAAGAACCGGTGATACCGCCCGCCGAAGGGCTGAATCCGATGGCGTCGTTGTTGATCGTGCCGTCGATGGTTACGTTATTATAACGAAAATTGGCGCCGCCGAAAGAGTTGTTGCTGCTTTGGGGCGTCAGTTTGGTCACGTCTGTTAAAGAGCGACTAATGGTCGGCAGGGTGCGTAATTGCGATTCGCCAATGCGGGTTCCGGCGCCGGTTTTGGTCGGGCCTCTTTCCGCTTTGACGACGACCGTCTGAATAACGGTGGCTTTATCGGCCAGAATAATATCAGGACCGATGTTTTGGCCTAAAGAAAGATTCGGGACGTCTTTATCCTGAGAATCGTAACCTACATACGTGACGGTTAATTTGTAAGGGCCGCCCGGCGCCATGTCGGAGATATTGTACACCCCGTTTTCGTCGGTGACGGTTCCGAATTTGGTTCCGGTGGGTAAATGTATCGCAAGAACGGTGGCTCCGATAGCAACTTCTTTTTTAGGGTCAATAACCTTTCCGCTGATGCTGGAAGTAGTTAACTGAGCGAAAGAAGAAAAATGAGCGAATGTAAAAGCAATGGTGATAATACTTAGTAACTTCAATTTCATCATTTTGCATTTTAAGTGAGACAATTTTCTGCAAAAGTAGAGCGCCAATGTTACCTGTATCTTAATACTATATTAACTAAACATTAAGTCTTAAAATTCAAGACTAAATAAAATATTGTGAATCAAGTTGTTAAAAGAATAAAAGCCTGAAATGTATTTGCGCGCCTGCGCGCTCGGACAATAAAAGGCGCTAATGTTGATATGGATAAAGGTTATGCCTTCACCCGCCTTCCCCTTATTTAATGTGTCTTTGGTTAGAAGGCTTCAGACTTTAAATTGGAATTATCCTTTTTAGCACTATAAAATATTTTACCTTTTTTGCCTGGCGTCATATCATTACCCATTCTGATCGCGCTTTTTTTACGCGCCGGTCTTCGCGGCGCCCTGTAATTCCTTTTCCATGAGTTCTATATTCGCCCGGTGAAATTTTTCCATAATGATCGGAAACCGGTAACCTTCTTCGGCCAAATAACCGGGAAAATCAAATTCTTGTTCGCCAGCCGCCGCTAAACGCGCGTTTTCTATATACCAATAAGCCGCGCCATGTCTTCGGATCATTTCTTTAACCTCTGAGGTCGGAGCTCCATGTCCGGTCGTCAAAAGGCGTATGTCGTGGTTTTCCAAGATGTGGCCCATTTTGTCAATGGTATCCAAGTACTGATCACTACTGTGATAAATATAAGGAAATTCGACGTCGCACAAGTAATCCCCGGCGATCCAGACGCCCGACGGCTCCACGACGGCAAATACGCCGTCTGCATTATGTCCGGGCGCGAGGTAGAAAGTCATTTTGGTAGCGCCAACGATTAATTCCTGCCCGTCGCGTTCGACAACGACGTCTACTTTTGGATATTCGACCGCATACGGGCGAATGATATAATTTTCGTCGTCCCAAGTCCGTATCTGTTGCAGCGTTTTTTCCTTATCCGGATTTTCAATAAACGCTTTGGAGGCAATCACCTGCGCGTCCGGAAAAGCGCCGTATCCAATAATATGATCATAATCGGAATGGGTGAACAGCAGGTAAAGCGGGCGGTCGCCCTGAATGCGCGCCGCATACCGCCGAATCCGATCCACCTCGGCGGGCGTCCAGTTGGGATCAACCACCAGTACCATATCGGGCGTCTGAATAACCGCCGAATTGGTCTGAAAAAGCGCGCTTTGGAAAAGGCGAATATTTTTTTTGTCGTAGGTAGCCATGTTTTTTATTATTTTTAGCTGCAATAATAGGCAATCGGCGCTATATAGACGAGTTGGGAAAAATCGCCTTAGCAGAGAAGGTTAAAGTTAGTAAAACGACTTATTAAGTAGCTATTAGCTATTAGCCGTTAGCTATTAGCTTTCTATTCATTGACTATGAATAAATTATAAAGATCATAACCGCGTTTATTTTTACACAAGCACTTATATTAACCAACCGCTTTTGGTTTTATTCATTAAAAGTCGACGACAAAAAACGGCTTTTCTGCCGGCATTTGTCGCAGCATAAAAAAACTTCCGAAGCGGTAACTGCGCGCGCTAAAATAGAAAAGGATGATCTGCCGCAAAACAGATCATCCTTTTTCTATGCTCTTCCTATAAATTACCGCGCGGCGGCCAGTTTCTGCTTGATCTCAATGATCTCATACCCCTCGATGGTATCGCCGACAGAAATATCGTTGTACCCTTTGATGGTCAGACCGCATTCAAAACCTGCTTTCACTTCTTTCATATCATCTTTGAAACGTTTGAGGGAGCTGAGTTCGCCTACGCCGCCTTCCTTGACGGGAAAGACCACGATACCGTCGCGGATAATGCGGATGAGCGTGTTCCGGGTGATTTTGCCTTCGTTGACATAACAACCGGCAACAGTTCCCACTTTGGAAATCTTGTAGACCTCGCGAACTTCGACCTGCGCGATGATCTTTTCCTCTTTGGTCGGCTCCAGCAATCCTTCGATGGCCGTGCGGATCTCTTCAATGGCTTCGTAAATGATGGAATAGAGTTTGATCTCCACGCCTTCACGCTCGGCTAAAACGCGCGCGCCTGCAGAAGGCCGCACCTGGAAGCCGATAATGATGGCGTCCGAAGCGGAAGCCAGGTTGACGTCGGATTCGATGATCTGCCCGACGGCTTTGTGGATCACGCGCACCTGTACGGTTTCCTGCGACTGCTTGATGAGGGAATCCGCCAAAGCTTCCACCGAACCGTCAAAGTCCCCTTTGATGATGAGGTTCAACTCTTTAAACGTTCCTAAAGCCAACCGGCGGCCAATCTCTTCCAAACTAATCCGTTTGCTGGCCCTGGTATTTTGTTCGCGGATGATCTGCGCCCGTTTGGAGGCGATCTCCCGCGCTTCCGATTCATTTTCCAACACTTTAAACTTCTCGCCCGCCTGCGGCGCTCCGCTGAGTCCCAATACGAGAACGGGCGTGGCCGGACCGGCTTTCGTTATTTTCTTGCCCAGCTCGTTGAACATAGCTTTGACCTTGCCAGAGTGTTCGCCGGCCACAATGGCGTCGCCCTGGCGAAGCGTGCCGGCTTGTACCAGCAATTTACTTACGTATCCTTTTCCTTTATCTAAAGACGCCTCAATCAATGTTCCGACGGCTTTTTTGTTCGGATTAGCTTTCAAATCCAGCAGTTCGGCTTCGAGGAGGATCTTCTCCATCAGTTTGTCGATCCCGATCCCCTGCTTGGCGGAGATATCCTGCGACTGATATTTACCGCCCCAGTCTTCGACGAGGAAGTTCATACTAGCAAGTTCCTGTTTGATCCGTTCAGGATCTGCGCCGGGCTTATCAATTTTGTTGATGGCAAAGATGATCTGTACTCCGGCGGCCTGCGCGTGGCTGATCGCCTCTTTGGTCTGCGGCATGATGTTATCGTCCGCCGCTATGATAATGACGGCGATGTCCGTTACTTTCGCTCCCCTTGCCCGCATGGCGGTGAACGCTTCGTGTCCGGGCGTATCGAGGAACGTTATTTTCTTGCCGTCCGGCAGTTTGACTTCATAGGCGCCGATGTGTTGGGTAATCCCGCCCGCTTCGCTGCTGACCACGTTGGTTTTGCGGATATAGTCGAGTAGGGAAGTTTTACCATGATCGACGTGACCCATGACGGTCACGATCGGAGCGCGGGAAACAAGGTCTTCGGGCAGGTCAATTTCATCGGGGGTCGTATCGCCGACCTGTTCCTCAGCGCTGATAAACTCAACCGCATGGCCAAACTCTCCGGCGACGACTTCGATGATTTCAGCGTCGAGGCGCTGATTGATCGAAACCATAATACCGAGGTTCATACAGGTCATAATAACCTCGCCGACCGGCGCGCCCAGGAGGCTGGCCAGATCGGACACGGAAATGAACTCCGCAACCTGCAATTTAGCGTCTCCTTTAGCTTGTTGAGCGAGCTCTTCCCGTTCGCGGAAACGGTCCCTTTTATCGCGGCGCATTTTTTGTCCCCGTCCTTTGGTCGTGACATTCAGGCGCGCCATAGTAGCTTTGATCTTTTCGTCGATCTCTTTTTTGGAGATTTCTCCCGGAGTCGAGCTAACGGGTCTCCGCGCGTCCATGCCGGGACGCGGAGGTTGAGGCGTTCCGGTTCCGGTTCTCGGCGCTCCGGTTCCAGTCCCGGAAGATGCGCCGGTCCCCGTTCCGGGTTGTTGAGGCGAGGCGGGAGGGGCGGTACGTATTTTTGTACGCCTCCTGCGGCGGCGGCGGGCGTCTTCCGACTGATCGGTCGAAGGCGGCCTCGGCGCGCCGGTTTGTCCTGCCGCCTGCGGCGTTCCGGCCGGGCGGTCGCCATTGGCGCGGACGGGCGGCGGCGGAGTTTTTTTAGCCCCGCTGCGCGTGCGGTCGTTGAACTGGTTCAGGTCAATCTTGCCCTGTATATTCAATCCCTTGAGTTGAGGGGCGTCCATTTTATGGAATTCCGGTACCGGGTCAATATCGCGGTCGGTGATATTTTCATCGGGCGCAACCGGCGGCTTCTCGTCGACCGGTTTATTTTGCGGCGCTACCTCGTTGCGAACGCTCTGATTTTGTGGAGCGACAGGCTGATTTCCCAGCGGGCGGCGGTCGTCCTGGCGTCGAGCATTCGGATCGGCAGGACGGCGGTCGTCCGGGCGGCGAGCATTCGGGTCGGCAGGGCGGCGGTCGTCCTGGCGTCGAGCATTCGGGTCGGCAGGGCGGCGGTCGTCCTGGCGTCGAGCATTCGGGTCGGCAGGGCGGCGGTCGTCCTGGCGTCGAGCATTCGGATCGGCAGGGCGGCGGTCGTCCGGGCGGCGAGCATTCGGATCGGCAGGACGGCGGTCGTCCGGGCGACGAGCGTTCGGGTCTGCCGGACGGCGGGCATTCGGGTCTGCCGGACGGCGGTCGTCCGAACGGCGAGCATTCGGATCCGCCGGACGGCTCTGATCGCCTCCGGAAGTTACTTTAGGCTCTTCTATCTTTTTAGCGGGAATCGTCAGGTCTATTTTACCCAAAACTCTAAATTGCGGGCGGTTGCTCCCCGTAATTTGAAGTTCGCCGTTTTTCACGGCCTGTTCCGGGGCTTCTGGCGGAACGTCTTCGCGCGGCGCAGTCTGTAAGGACGGCGGCTGCGCTACCGCTACAGGCGGCGGGGGCGGTTCTTTAACCGGCAAAAGCAGCGACCCTACGTCCCTTTTGAGCGGCGGTAAAGTAGCTTCTTTCTTGACGGACGGCGGTAAACCCTGGGAAGAACTGGCGGGGCGGGTCCCCGTAGTAGCAAGTTGTTCTGCTTTTTTCTTGTCTGTTAGAGACTCCTGAAATTTCTTCGACAGGACGTCGATCATTTCGTCTGAAATTCTGGCAATTGGCCTGTTCTCAACAGCATACCCTTTTTCATTCAGATATAGGACGATGGCGTCCTTGCTGACATTAAAATCTCTGGCTACCTCAAATAATTTTTTTTCCATTCAGAAACGTATGGTGAAATGGATTTTATGAGCGCGCTCCAGGTAGACATGCAAAGAAGGGTAACGATCCTGCGTCAGGTTTTCATAATCAATGTATTAGAAATTGATGATAAAAAAAGTGCGTCATTAAGCTCATTGCCGTTTATTTCAATTGGTCACAGGACAGAAAATTTATTGAAGTTTTGGTTATTTTTCAATTAGATTCCGTATTGCGCTCAACACCTAAAAGTACTCTCGTCCAATTTTAGCGCAAATTTACGTTAAAAAACTGGCTTTGCGCTGAAGTTTTTATATAATATTACACTTTTTAAGAAAAATTTATGAGTTGACCGGTCAAAATAAAAATATGACGGAGAATAAAAGGCAGTCAGGTAGCAAAAGTTTGCGTTATGAACCGTAGACAGGGAAAAACAAGCGGAACGGCGCAGTTTCAGGAAAGAAAATTTATTTATGATTTAACGGGTCCGTCGACATAGTACATATCAATCTGGCCTTTATTTTTGGCGTGTAATTTTCCTCTGTACCGGCAGTGGAAATGATATTTGATCTCGAGGTAAGTCGCTTCGGAAATATTGACATGACCGGGCTCGCCGTTTTCCTGGAGGCGGGAAGCTATGTTGACCGTATCTCCCCAAATGTCGTAAGCGAATTTATTGACCCCCACTACGCCCGCCACCACCGGACCGGTATGGACGCCGACACGCGCCTCAAAATATGGCTCGCCTTTTTTTATTTTTTCGGCTTTAATATCCGACAGGTACTCCTGTATCTCGAGGGCAGCTTTTACAATATTGAACGGCGAAGAAAGCCGGTCTGATAAGCCGGAGGCGCACATATAGGCGTCGCCAATGGTCTTGATCTTTTCTAATTTATATTGCTTCACAATAAAATCGAACGCCCGGAAATAAGCGTCCAGTTCGGCGACCAATTGTTCGGGCGATAGTTGTTCGGAGATCTTGGTAAAACTTTTGAAATCCGTGAACAGCACCGAGGCGCTTTCGTAGCGATGCGCCTTGGCGACGCCCTGCGCTTTGAGCTCGGCGGCGATGGGCGGCGGCAATATATTGAGCAAAAGCTCGTCGCTGCGTTCGCGCGCTTCTTCGATCATTGCGTTCTTTGCCTGGAGGTTGCGCCGTTGTTTTTTATTTTCCAAAAATCGTTTGTAAATCAGGCCCACGATCACAATAGTAAAACACAGGGCAAGCGCCAGGACGTTCCGGATATTATTGGAGCGCTGTAGTTTTATTTCCTGTTCCTGGGCGTCCTGCGCGCGGACGATAGAATCCAGCGATATTTCACTTTTCAGGGCTTCCAGGAGCGCCTGTTTTCGTTGCACGATGCGTTCGGCCTCTGTTTTTTGTCCGGCAACCGTATTGAGTTGTTTGCCCTGTACCGAAATAACCTGTTGCGCCAACTCGGTTTGTTGCGTCAACGTTTTGGTCTGGTTATTCAATTGGGCGGTTTGCTGGTAAAGTTGGTCCCTTTCTTTTTGCAAACTCGTTATATTTGCCGCCAGTTGATTGCGTTCGGCCACGAGCAGGTCTTTTTCTTTTTGATATTGAGCGCGAAGGGCGGCCATTTCAGCGGCGTTAACAGGGGTGGACGCTTTTGTTACGCTTGAAGCGGCAGTTGATTTTGCCTGCGCCGCCGCTTTGAGCAACTCCTGTGCCTGCCGGTTAAACAAAGCGACTTCGGTCGACGCGTTTTGTTTTCTGGCCATGTCGCTCATTTTACCGAGGCATTTGACGGCATAATCGACGTCGTTGGCCAGTACAGCCGCTTCTTTTCCCCGGTTAAAACGAATTTTGGCGTCGCTGAAAGCGTTGGCGCGGGCATAACCTTCCGCATTGTTGAAGGCCGCGCGCGACGCCATCACGTAATTGCCCTCGTTTTGAGCGATTAGGTAAGCCGCATGAGCAGTTTCGGACGCCCTTCGAAAGCTGTTGTTCAGCAAGTACATCTCGGACGCTTTATAGAGCAATTCCATTTTTTGAGAGGGATCGTCCGTTTTGGACGCTTCCGCTTCCAATACGGACGCCTGCTGCGCCAGAACGGGCGTCGCCAATAGAAGTAAAACGAGAATTTTTAACAAAATATGCATGGGACGTCAACGTCTATTGCTAATAACGGGGGGGGCTCAGGTTTTTTATGCCTATAGTTTTAACCGCCGCAAAAGCAGAGTCGTCAGGTCATCGTTTCAAAAGTCGATCCAAATCCTTGCAAGACGTCGATATAATCTATTATTTTGCGATTTTTTAGACGTCAACCCCAAAACGGAACCGCATTGCGGTCCGGATTATCTATCTAAACTATGTTATGGACGCTACTTATTACGCGCACGGGAAAATATTGCTTTCAGGCGAATACTTCGTTTTAGACGGCGCGCAGGCGCTGGCGTTGCCGACCCAACTGGGACAGTCGATGAAAATTAAACCGGCGGATCCGGCGGGTCGGCGGTTGCGCTGGATATGCAACGATTCAGAAGCCACCACGTTCAATTTTCTTTTTTTTCTGCCCTCCATGCTGCTGGACGGGTACGACGGTACCGACTGGAAAAAAACCGCCGGTTTTAGGGACGGCGTACTGAAAATGATCCACGCCGCTCAGGAACTCAACGGCCGTTTCCTGAAAACCACGGAATATATTTCCGTCTACACGCGTCTGGAATTTCCCTGGGGCTGGGGCTTGGGTTCCAGCTCCACGCTTGTTCATCTGGTTTCGCAATGGGCTAACATAGATCCGTATCAATTATTGGAAAAAACGTTCGGCGGGTCCGGTTACGACGTCGCCTGCGCGGCGGCCGAGGGTCCGATCCTCTATCAGACGACGCCGGAAAAACGCGTCGTAGCGCACGTCGCATTTTCTCCGGCATTCAAAGACGCCCTGTATTTTGTCTATTTAGGGAAAAAACAAAACAGCCGCGAAGGTATCCGGCATTACCGGAGCAAAGGCGAACAGGCGGCGCCGGTAGTTGCCGAAATTACCCAGTTGACCGACGAATTTCTTCGCGCCGGCGACCTGAAAACCTTTGAGCGCGTCATTATTGAGCACGAAGCCATTGTCGGATGGGTCGTCGAGCTTCCGCGCGCTAAATTTTTATATTTCGACGATTACTGGGGCGAGATCAAATCTTTGGGCGCATGGGGGGGCGATTTTGTACTCGCTACTTCCGACAGGTCGCCAGAGGAAACTCAAACTTATTTCCGCCAGAAAGGCTTCCCGTTTTGCCTGACCTACGACGAACTGATTTTGTAAACAGGCCCTACGGCAACAGCGAGCGCCACAGGTAAAAAACGGCGTAGGCGTATAAATTTTGCCATCCGCCGGCAATGGCCCGAACTTCGGCGATGGTCGGTTTCTTTTCCAGTTTCAATTGATTTTTAAGCGCATTGTGCAAACCAACGTCTTCGACGGGGAAGGCTTCGCTCCGGCGGAGCGATTTCATGAGCACGTAGCTCGCCGTCCAGTTTCCGACGCCTTTGACGGCGCAAAGGCGCTGAAGCGCGTCTTCGTAAGGGAGGTTTTGCAACGAAATGGTAAATGGTGAATGGTAAATGGTGAATGGTGAATGGTAAATGGTAAATGGTAAATGATGGACTGGTTATCAATAATTTATGAATAATAAACAGGGCGTATTTTTGAAGCGGTTCGCATAAATTTGCACGGTTAAATTAAATGCCTGATAAAAATTAGCATAATGTAACCCCGTTCAAGCCGCTTCGTTTAAAAAGACGGCGATCCGTCTACATCTGCAAAGATAGGGTTTTCCGCTTTTGATGGACGTTGATCTGAGAATAATAAAATTTTTGTTTGAAATAATTGTTTATTTAAAACAATTTATTCATTTTTGCAGGACTATTCCGCCCGCCTTCAAACGCTTCATTTATTTCTTTTTTTCATCATCAAAATCCATCTTTTACAATGAAAAGTTTGAACGTGTATCTCTCCTTTGCCGGAAATTGCGAAGAAGGCATGAATTTTATTAAAGACGCCTTACAGGCTGAAAGCGTTGAGTTTTTCCGATACGGCGAAATGGGCGATCCTTCAACGGCGCCCGGCATGACCGACAAAATTTACCATTCGACGTTGAAGGCGGAAAGCATTGTTATTATGGGAGCCGACATGGCGCCCGAACATCATGCAACCATAACGGCCGGCAGCAATGTCAGTTTATCGCTCGACCTTAAAGACGAGGGGGAAATGGAGGCTATTTTTGCCCGCCTGTCTAAAGGCGGACATGTACGAATGCCGTTGCAGGAAGTTCCCTGGGGGGCGAGATTTGGTATGCTGACCGACAAATTTGGTTTTCACTGGCTATTAAACCTGGACAGGCCAAAAGCTTAACCAATCTGCAAAAATATATATCGTAGCGCTTTATTTTATTTCTTTTGGAATGAATAAAGCGCTATTTTTGTTGTTTACATTACGAACAAAATTTTTAACCTTACTGGCCGGCGCTGTATGCGCCGACAAATTAAAAAATAATAAGATGTCAGCTTCCGGATTAACCTTCTTTGGTTCCTTATCACCTTTCAGAAACCTGCGAAATAAAAAAACAAACCGCCAGGAAGCAGCCGAAAGAATGCTCGAGACCATTGAAAATAAAAGTAAAATCATCGAGCGCGCTATGCTTGTCCTCGACTTTAAGAAAGCGGGAACTGATAAGCGTTATAACTTATAATTGCATGGCTTTAACGTATGCCCCCTCAAAAACTCTCCCCGCCTTTCCGTTTACTGGACTATTCGACTGATAATCTGGCGCTTGCCCTGGGCAATGAATTTAATACAGGCGCCGAAATCACACAATCCGACTTTTATAAGTATGCGGAGGATTATTTTAGTTCCGCCTACCCGGCTTCGGGCGTCAAAACGATGGTCGTAGAAACCGATTTCCGGAGCGCGGCCTACCTCGAAGAATATGCGCGGTTTTACGCGTCCGGCTTTGCCTCCTATTCGAGGTATTGCAAAAGGATCCATTTTTTCTCTGGCGCTTTTACGGAAGAAACCTTCAACCTGGCTTTATTTGAAGAGAACGCGACCAATAAATCGGTCTGGGAAGGTTATCTGGGGTATATTGTCGTAAAACCGCTGCCCCATGGGAAAGTAGGAGAAACGCTGCTACGCCCGCCCCAGGGCGAAGGCGTCTTTCAGCCCGTATGCCGCGATTATATATTCGACCTCTTCGGTAAGTCGCTGACGGTCTCTTCTTTAATTTTTCAACAATCGGACGGCGTTATTTCGTCCAACGCCATGACGGCGCTATGGACGGCGCTGGACGGAACGTCGCGCCGCTTTGGCGCGCCGGCTTTGAGTCTGATAGATATTGCCCGTCTTGCTTATTCGGCCAAATACGAGCCGGACAAATTATCCCATCTGGAAGGGCTCGAATCGGGAGCGCTGAGGAAAGCGCTCGCTCATTCGGGCATGGTCGTCGAATACCGCGACCAGCTTCAGCCGACGGGCAGGATCAATCTCGTGAAAGGGTTTATTTACGCCTACTTAAAAATGGGGCTGCCCGTCCTCATTGAGATCATCGGGAATCAATCGGGGAAACGGCTGGTAACGATTGCCGGCTACAAGGTTAGCCCGGACGCTCCCGATAAAACGGACGCCGCCGCGCTATGGTCGGACAAAGTAATCCATTTTTATGCGCACGACGACGAGGGCGGTCCTTTTTCCATCGTCGAGATGGGAACGGACGCTATCCGCACGCGGAAATCTGAAACGCAGGGCGACGAAGAACAGGCGACCTATATGATGGTTGCCTTGCACCCTTCCATTAAAATTGCTTTTGAAGATATTTATTACTGGATTACCTTATTGGATCCGCTTTTCCGGGCGCAGTTTAGCGATATGCTCTTTGTCTGGGATATTTATCTGACGTCCGGCGAAGCATATAAAACGGAGGTAAGGAGCGGAGCCATTCATACGAAGCGGTTGCAATATAAAATGTTAACCCGGCCCACGCCCGACCGGATTTGGGTCGCCCGGGCCAGCGTGGATTCCATGAACGTAGTGGAATTTATTTTCGACGCAGGCGCGCTCCTTGATTCGCCGGCCTTTTGCCTGGCGGCTAACAGCCTTGATATAAATTTTCAACTACTTTTTAAAGATTGGCTGGACGACAAAGCGGCGCGGGAAGAAACGCTGGACTATCTTCAGAACGACGCTTTTTTTGAAACGCTATTCCAGGAAGTACAGTGGGCGTACCGGAGCATTGCCGATATTTGTCTCCGGTTTATCAAAATATGGGCGGAAAGAAATACAACCTACGGGGCGGCTCTCCTGGAAAATAACCGCCAGGCGGTATTGTTAACGGATCGCCTACAGGAAGTTTTTAAACGACACGGAGCGTCGGACCTATTGGCGCGGTTTGAAAAAAACCCGGCTAGTATCGACCTGCAAAGGAAGCTGGAACTGGCTTTAGAAAAAGAAATGGAGCGTCACCCGGAAGACGTATTGACGCTGCTGAACTTATTAGACGAATCAAATAAAGTCTTTTTGGTTCCTAAAAAAGAAGAGAAGCCTCATAAAATAGAAAAAAACGCCGCCTGGCAGCCTGTTTCTGAAGCGGGCCTTTCGCCCATTGATCTTTTTGACCTTAACAATATTGATAAAACGGTCGAAGTTGTTAAATCCCAGATCGCCGATCTATATCTTATGCTTCCAAATGCCGGAATCAGCACGGAAGGCGATATATATAATCAAATAATGATCCTCAGAAAAAAGTGGACGGCGCTGGAGAATTTAAAAAGCAAAATCATGGAGCCGTCCAAGGATTCGTCGGCCCGGTATAAGAACAACTTTTCGGAATAGCCGGCCGTCCTGCGCGCCGAAAAGCGCACTTTTATTTCGTCGCCACCGCCATCCACGTCAGCGAGAAGGAGGTCCAGATATAATGGCGGGAACTTTCTACTTTTAAGCCCGCCTTCGCTAAAGCGACCGCATAGGAGCCCACCGGAAAATGATCGGCGATCAAAGCAGTTCCGCCGGGTTTCAGGACGCGGGCGATCTCATAACAGGCCTTTTCGCGTTCCGCCGCGTTTCCGATATACCGGATGCTAAACAAAGACAAGACGACGTCAAACGTGTTATCCGCAAAAGTCAGGTGGCGGGCGTCCATGTTGATCACCTCAACTTTATCGGCTACGCCTTCCAGCTCGGCGTTGTGCAGCGCTTTTTCCCGGCTGTTGTCCGACACGGAGGCGTCCCAGATCTCAATACCGACGGCTTTACCGGTGGTCAGCTTTTTAGCGGCGGCGTTCATCAGCAAGCCCTGACCGGTTCCGACGTCCAAGACCTGCTCGGCGCCCGTCCACGGAATAACGCTCATCATATAATCGCGCATCCGGTATTTTCCCCACCTGCCGTAAATGAATAAAGAAACGGCGATGTTGGAGGTCACCCAGCCGATGAAGAGCGCGAAGTAACTGGTATAGGTAAAAAAACGGCCTTCCCAGAAATAGGGAATCAGGAAAGCCGCCGCGTTGGCCAGCACATAGGCGATCGCGGCATTGCGGATAAGTTTGGGTTCGTCGTAACCGTAGGTAATTCTTTTCATGTATGGAGCTTGCATTGGCGCGACGAAGATAACGGTAAATATAGAATCAATGGCGTAAAAAATTATAACCGTCCAAATTGGCTCTACAGGACGTCTTTTAATTGCCAAAAATTCATTCGCCCTTAAACATCGAAGCCACAAACGCTTTTTTATTGAACACCTGCAATTTGTCGATGGCCTCCCCGACGCCAATGTATTTGATCGGAATTTGGAACTGGTCGCTGATCCCGATGGCCACGCCGCCTTTAGCGGTTCCGTCGAGTTTGGTCAGGGCCAGGCAGGTCACGTCGGTAACATCGGTGAACTGTTTGCACTGTTCGACGGCGTTTTGTCCCGTCGAGGCGTCCAGCACCAGCATGACGTCGTGGGGCGAGCCTTCGAGACTTTTACCCGCCGACCGTTTGATCTTGCCTAATTCGTTCATCAGGTTGGTCTTGTTGTGAAGCCTGCCGGCGGTGTCGATGATGGCCACATCGCATTTGTTGTCAACCGCGTATTTCACGGTCTCGAACGCTACTGCCGCCGGGTCGGCATTCATTCCTTTTGAGTAAAAATGGCAGCCCACGCGGTCGGCCCAGATTTTGAGTTGGTCGACGGCGGCGGCGCGGAACGTATCCCCGGCGCCGATAACGATCTTGAATCCTTTTTTCTGCAACTGGTAAGCCAGTTTGCCAATGGTCGTCGTTTTTCCGACCCCATTGACGCCCACTACCATCAGCACGTACGGTTTCCGGCCTTTCAAAATGCCGGGTATATCAAAATCCTCGACGTCCGACACATTGTTTTCTCCCAGTAACTGGATGATCTCGTCGCGCAGGATGAACTGCAGCTCTCCGGCGTTGACGTATTTATCTTTGGCGACCCGCGCTTCGATGCGGTCGATGATCTTAACCGTGGTATTAATCCCTACGTCCGAAGCGATGAGAATAGACTCGAGTTCGTCGAGCACTTCTTCGTCGATCTTCGTTTTTCCGGCTACCGCGCGGGAGATCTTGGAAAACAGACCCGCTTTGGTTTTCTCTAACCCTTTGTCGAGGTCTTCTTCTTTTTCGCGGCTAAAAAAACGGTCAAAAAAACCCATTTATTTTAATGATGAATGACGAGTTATGAATAAAAAAAACAAAAAAGGCTTTTTCCGGTCGTACAGAAAAAGCCTTGCGGTGGAGCGAAATAAAAAACGGTCATCCGCAATATGGAACAGCGGAATAGCGGCGCACATTTCAGCGGCGGCGCTCCAACCTGGAATTAAAGCGCGAAAAAATCCTTTACTTTGTCTTTATGGACGATCTGTTCTTTAAAAGAATAAGTTCCCGTTACAGGATCTTTGACGCTTTTGATCACTTTCACGTGATCCTTTCCTGAACCGGCGTTCGCGGCGCGCTGAGCGACTTTCGCGTTTTTCGATACTTTCTTAGCCATAATATTTGAGTAGCTGTGAGCTATTAGCCATTAGCCGTTAGCTTATAAGTTAATGAATAGTAAGCGCTTCTTTAAAGCCTCTAAAAAAAGAGCGGAAAAAGCTGACGGCTGAAAGCTGACAGCCTATTTTATCTCCCGGTGTACGGTCACTTTTTTCATGATCGCGTTGAATTTCTTCAACTCCAAACGATCCGGCGTGTTTTTCCGGTTCTTTTGGGTGACGTAACGGGAAGTGCCGGGAAGGCCGGACGCTTTGTGTTCCGTGCATTCGAGGATGATCTGAATTCTATTGCCTTTGCTTTTCTTTGCCATGATGGATGATGATATATGTTGAAGTCCCGCTTTGCCGTCGTAACGCGGGCGATCTTTCTGAAGCCTTTCATTTAAAAGCTGACGGCTGATTGCTAATAGCTGACAGCTATTTAGAAATCAATATTCCCGCCTTTCTTTTTCAATTTCTGGACGTACGCAAAAAGACCCATTTTGCTCACCGTGCGCAACGCCTGGGTAGATAATTTAATGCTGACCCAATCGCCTTTGCCGCCGTCGAGTTCCGGCACATAAATTCTTTTCTTTTGCAGGTTCGGCAGAAAGCGGCGCTTCGTCTTCTGATTAGAGTGAGAAACGCTGTTGCCCGCTACGGGCCGAACGCCGGTTAATTCGCAAACTTTAGACATGACTTATATTTTTTGATCCGGCGACTACGTCAACCCTGAAAAAACAAACTAAATAATTAAACCTGGTCATGAATTACAAACTAATAAAGTTAAGCAGAACGCAAAAGCGGTCATTCATAACTCATCATTCATAACTCATCATTAAAAAAAGTGACCTTGTAAGGATTCGAACCTTAAACCTCCTGATCCGTAGTCAGGTGCTCTATCCAATTGAGCTACAAAGCCGGCGTATTTTTATGCTTCCCACGCTAAAAGCGACGCAAAGTTAACCCCTTTTTCTGAAATTGCACGTTAATTTTTGAATGGGAGCGCAAAGATAATTTATTTTTTTAGGAAAGGAAGGAGTGTGAGGAAAATATTGATTGTTTTTGTGGTATGGGTTCGCTATTTTTTGCGAACACCCCTATTTCAAAAACCTGTACGTCCACTTCACCAAACCAATATTTCTGGCGCCTGCGTTGTAAATATTATCGAACAGGCTGCGATTTACCGGAGAATCCAGGTCGGCGGAGACGTCGGGGGTATTGCTTTGGGACCAGACCAGATAGAGTTCAGATCCGGAGCGGTATTCCCAACGAAGCACCAGGTTGGAACGAAATTGTACGAAATTAAAGTCCGGTTTGGAAAAAGTATAGCTGTTCCTGGCGTCGCCGTTTTCGTTTACCACGTAAACGGCGCCATCGGAATGGATTTCATTGTCGGCGAAACGGTGGAAACGCAGGTCGTACGAAGGATTCAGGGGGTCGGCGACATAAGCGAAATTCTGGTAAAGGGGCCGGGTCAGGTAAGGTTGGCCGTAATATTGAATCGTTAGGTCCGGGGTGATGTTGTAATTCATCCGCAGGGTGAAATTGAGCGTTTTCTGACTGACTTCTCCGACGATGGAGCGGGACAGTCCGGCGACGGCGACCGTCGCCACGTATTGATCTTGTCTGCGCCAGTAATACCGGTAGCCGACGCCGGCGCTGACGTTGAAAGCGTTGACGGGTTGGAGCGTCAGCGTCAGGTCGACGCTCTTAAAAGTAACCGTTTGGTCGAACCCCCAATCGTTTTCCAATTGCACGTTGGCAAATATTTTTTTTCTGCCGTCGGTCTGAATAAACGCCGATTGTCCAATGCCGGCGGGCCGGCGCAAAGCCGACCCGCCCCGCAATGCGTTATTGGAGACTTCGAAGGGATTCCAGGTAATCCCTGTTCCCGCCCGCCAATTGTTTTTAAACAACGCGTTGGAGTTGGCGTTCAGCGCCTCATAGAGCATGCGACCGGCAAAATCCCAGCGCAACCAATGGTTGTAATTGAGGCGCCAGTTGTTGAATATGGAGAAAGGTTTTTGAAATACCACGGACGCCCAAGTGAAATGGTTGATCTCGTCGGCGGTTTGCATGAAGCCCAGATCGTTCAGTTCCAATCCCGGCGAGCGCCAGGTAAAACCCGTTTCGCCCTGAAACAATGCTCCATTTTTCCCTTGATTTCCGCCGGATTTGCCCAGCTTGAACGTTCCGCCCGTTCCGCCCAGGGAAGTAAGGGTCGTATCTATGCGGGCTTCTGTTATGCCGGGCCGCTGATACAAATGTTCGAAGGCGGTCTGGGTATTATAAATAGACTGACGGCTCCCGTCCAAATGGCTGAAAATAACGTTGCCGCGCAGGTACCAAGCTTTGTTTTTCCAATAATGCAGGAAATCAAGTCCGCCGGAAAAGGCGCTGTGATTGAGCAGATCACTCAGGCCTTGTTCGCGGTTGACGGCGGTAAAAATACCGCCCAAAACGGTGTTGCCGCCCTTCAGATCTTTCTGCACCCGGCTGACAAAATAGCTCGTCAGGGGTTCGACAAGTTCGGAGCGCCGCACGCCGTTCAGGTCGATCGTGGCGTTCTCCCGCTGCGTGACGCTTTCGAGGACGCCGACGCTCCAACCGTCTTTGGTTTTGCCGCTGAACTTGGCGGCGCCCAGGATGGAGGTATTGTCTGGTATGTTGGCATATTCTCCGGTCGCGAGGTTAGGGGCGCCGTGCGGCGACGAACCGATCCGGCGGGAATAAAAAAGCAAATCGGCGTCGTAAGGGCCGCCCGCCTGGGAGCCGGTGAGCTGATAGTCAAAAATATTTCTGCTCTCGATAAAAAAAGGCCGTTTTTCGCTGAAGAAACTTTGAAATCCGTCTATGCGCACCTCCGAAGGGTCGGCTTCTACTTGTCCGAAATCGGGGTTAATGGTAAAATCCACGATCAGGTCGCTGGTCAGCGCAACTTTACCGTCCACGCCTACGGTTATTTTTGAATCGGCGCCTTTGGCAAAAGGGTTGCCTTCTATCTTTTGGTATTTCTGCGTTTGGGCCACTACGTAAGGCGCTATTTCTATTTGTTTTTGGTTCGGGATCCCTTTCAGGCCGCGCAATTCGCCGAAGCCGCTTACCCAAACCTGCGAGCTGCGGGTAATCTGTTGCCAGATGGAGCGTTCCTCTTTTCGGAATAACCTCCGCGTGAGCTGCAATCCCCAGACTTTGTCGTCTTCGGCGCCATAGCGCAACTGACTGAAAGGGATCTTCATTTCCGCCGTCCAGCCCTGCGCGTCCGTATGCGTTTTTCCGAACCAGACCGGGTTCCAACTGTCGTCCCAATTATTCCCATTGTCAGAGATAAATTCGTCGCCGCGCACGCCGGAAACGGAAAGGGAGAAAGAAAACGCCGTCCGAAGATCGTGATAACTGTCGATATTAATTTCGATCCAATCCCCCGGAAACTCGTCGCGTCTTCCCATGCGACGAACGATGGAATCGGGCGCCGCGTCGGCACATTGAACGCCCACATAGAGGAACCGGTCGTCGTAGAGTATTTTGAAACGGGTCTGCTGCGAGGGAGGCGCTTTTTCTGTTGGCTGGAATTGAATAAAATCGCCGCTCCATTCCACGGAGTCCCAGGCGGCTTCATCAGGAATTCCGTCGAAGCGGAGCTGTTCTCCAGCCAATTTTTTTGTAAAGCATCGCTTTTTTTGGATCACGGAATCTTTGGGGGCGCTTTGGGCTAGCAGGGAAGCGCTCATCAGGATGAAGGAGCAAAAACACATTATTTTTTTCATAGCGATATTAGCGGAATGGCGCGGAATGGTAAAGCCTGGAATAAAAGATAAGGAGGATGAAAAATTCAATAGGTTGCATCTGGCTTCTATGACTTCCGGCGACGCTTCTTTTTAAGCGCGGGGAGCAAAAAGCAAAAAGGGAAACGGTTAAAGAAACTTTGCGCGATTTTGATTGTCCATGTAATAACAAAGTCAGACAAGCTTTCGACAGCGGTTCTAATTCATCACTCACATTAAGATAAATAAATATAAATGCATCCTACAGGAGAAAGGATTGCGCGGGTTAAAACGAGCGGATTTTCTATTTCCTTGCCGGTTTTTATTTCATTTTGGCGCGCGAGCTACCAGGCGGCTTATACCTGACTCATACCTGACTTATATGTGCCTTATATAGGGCTTATATATGACTCAAGGGGTTTTATGCAGGGCGTCGCTGATTCAGATAAAGGACCTTTTTAGTAAAAATGATGTTTCAAAGAAAATATACGTATTCTTTATTTTCAATAAATTTGATTTTTGCCGCTTCCGGTTGCTTCAGAGCGACTTTATTGAATAAATGGCAAGAGCGTAAACTTTCGATAAAAATGGATTCAGAGGGGTTAAAATAGAAATTTTATAATTACCGGTTTTAACAGGGCGGGAGCGTACGTCACTTTTCGACCTGCGGATCGTTGAACCGTTGGAATATCTTTTTGGTCAGCCAGCTTTTTACGTCGGTTTTGAAGTCATTGTTCTCCATGATCTTGTCGAATATTTCCTGGTTGGCGTCCATGCGGTCGATGAGGGTTTGGATGAAGACTTCGTCAAAAGCGTATTTAAAATTCTCCAGGGGATTATTGAGCGCTCTTTGTTTTAATTCGTCATTTTCAAAAAGCGATTGTTCCAGTTGCTCAAAATATAAGCGGTCGGCGTCGGTAAATTCTGTACCGTATTTGTCGTTTAATACCTTCAGGATATGGGACAGCGTATCTTTCTCTTCTTTTGGTCTGCTTAAGCCGGCCTCGGTGGTAGGGTCCAGGCCATATTCGCCCTGCGTCTGCAAAACTAAATCGCCTTCGCCGATTTTTTGAAGGCGGTAATATTCCAACGCCACCTCGTTGTCCAATTTTAATCTTTCCGTATAGTCGGTAGTTGGTAGTTTGTTTAATAAAAACCGGCCATAAGAGTAGAGTTTTTCCAACTCGACGTCCTGGAAGGGCATGATCTGAGAGAGGAAGGCATACAACCGAACATACGCCGTCATTCCTTTTTTAAATTCATCCTGCGGTTCTTCTTCTATTCCCCTGAACCTGTCCACGGCAGGGTCAATGTGGGCGTACATTTTGCCTTGATCTTTGATGGACGTATTACCCGTTTTGTAAAATACTTTGCTAAAAGCGTCTATCTCGCTTTGATAATATACCTGGGCTGTATCCAGTTTGCCTTTCAGATCATATAAATGATTGGGATCGGTTTTTTCATTCATCATGGTCAGCTCATAATAAGGCTGAAAAGACGCCAAGATGGTTTCCCGGTCGTTGGTAAAATCCAGAATGAAGGTATCTTCTTTGCCGGCGCAGGTCCTGTTCAACCGTGAAAGCGTTTGCACGGCTTTTACGCCGTTCAGTTTTTTATCTACATACATGGTATGCAGTAGCGGCTGGTCAAAACCGGTTTGGTATTTATCGGCCACCAACAATACCTGGTATTCGTCCGTATTAAATTTCTCCGGTGATTCTCTTTCGCCAAAACCGTTTAATTGCACTTCCGTGACACCTTCCGGATAATAGTCGTCAATGACGGCGCCCGAAAACGCCACCAACGTTCTGATTTTATGAGGCGGCCGGTCGTATCCTTTTTCTTTAATGTAGTCTTTGAACTCCAGGTAATAACGCAAAGCATGCTTACGGGAAGACGTCACGACCATCGCTTTTGCTTTACCGCCAATCTTTTTCATGGTTATCTGCCGGAAATGCTCTACCATCACTTCCGTTTTTTGCGCAAGGCTTACGGGATGCAGGGAGGCAAAACGGCCAATGGCTACGGCGGCTTTCCGCTTGTTCAATGCGGGGTCGTCTTCGATGGCTTTGGAGAACCGGTAAAACTCCTGATAAGAAGTATAGTTTTTCAGGACGTCTAAAATAAAACCTTCTTCAATGGCCTGCTTCATGGAATAGAGGTGGAAAGGCTTTGGTTTGCCTTCGGCGTCTACGGCGCCGAACACTTCCAGCGTTTTTGTTTTGGGCGTCGCGGTGAAAGCAAATATGCTGATGTTTTTTTGCGGCCCTTGTTTACTGATTTTTTCCCGGATAACGTCCTCGTCGTCCGGCGTCGCCGCTTCCATCTCCGCTTCCATTTTTTCCGCT
>JBBRMZ010000038.1:0-26715 GCA_038230555.1 Chitinophagales bacterium | reverse complement strand
ATATGGAAACGGCGACCATTTTTATTGTCGCCTTCAAAAATCATATTCCGGCAGGCGCTCTACTACTTATTTCTGATATCCCGATGATCCCGGAGGGAGTCAAAACAGAGCATGGCGACGTTGAGGTAACGCGAAAATACGTAGAAAAACATTTGAGAATCGGGATAGACAGTTTGAAACAGCTTATTAATCATGGGCAAACAATCAAGCACCTGAGATTTTAGAAGCTATCAGCTATCAGCTATCAGCTATCAGCTATCAGCTATCAGCTATCAGCTTTTAATAGCAAACGTAAAATAGACTGCTTTTTGCGTACAACATACTAAATATAAATATTATGAGAGACTTTACAAAACTGGAAGTTTGGAAAAGAAGCCATTTGCTAACCTTAAAGATTTATCAAGTTACGAAATCATATCCGAGAGAAGAATTATTTGGACTGATTTCTCAAATGAGGCGGTCCAGTTCTTCTATACCCACCAATATAGCGGAAGGATGCGGAAGAAATACTATACCTCAATTAAAACATTTTTGCGAGATAGCAGCGGGTTCCTTATCAGAACTACAATATCAAATTCTTCTTTCCAAAGACTTATTTTATTTTCCGAATACCTGCTTTGTAGAATTACATGAAGAAATCGGTCAAATACGCAAAATGATTTTTGCTTACAGCGCTCAACTTATTTAAGGCATACCGATTAATATAATTGCCTATAAGAAATTAAAAGCTGATAGCTGACGGCTAAATATCTACCATTGAGGAGTCTCGTGCGGATATCTTACCACGTATTGCTCTTTAATCATTTTGGTCATTTTTTCTTTTAGTTCCTCCATGCCTTCCTTCGTTTTGGCGGATATAAAGACCAGTTCATGGCCGTATTTATGACCAAGATTCTCTTTTAAATCCGTTTCGATCTCGTTTTTTGTGGCGGCGTCCAGCAGGTCGTCGTAATAGCGCTCGCGGTAAAGGTCGAATTTATTCAGGACCATAATGGTCGGTTTGTCAATGACGCCGAGGTCGCGAAGGGTTTCGTTGACCGTCCGGATCTGGTCTTCATACTTCGGATTAGCGAGATCGACCACGTGAAGCAAAATATCGCTCTCGCGCGTTTCATCAAGCGTCGACTTAAAACTTTCGATCAGGTGATGTGGGAGCTTGCGGATGAAACCAACGGTGTCGGAAAGCAGGAAAGGCATGGTTCCGAAAACTACTTTACGGACGGTGGTGTCGAGCGTAGCAAACAATTTATTTTCCGCAAACACTTCGGCTTTGCTGAGGGCGGTCATCAGCGTGGACTTTCCGGCGTTGGTGTAGCCGACCAAAGCGACGCGGATCTGCGTTCCGCGCTGTTTGCGTTGAGTCGCGTTTTGCCGGTCGATGGTTTGGAGGTCTTTTTTGAGCAGCGTTATTTTTTCTTCAACGATCCGCTTGTCCGTTTCAATCTCTTTCTCGCCGGGTCCGCGCATCCCGATACCGCCGCGTTGACGCTCCAGGTGCGTCCATAAACCGCGAAGCCGAGGCAGCAAATATTGAAGCTGGGCCAGTTCGACCTGGGTTTTGGCCTGGGCGGTTTTGGCGCGTTCGGCAAAAATATCGAGGATCATGGCGCTGCGGTCGATGATCTTGACTTTCAGGAGTTCTTCGAGCGTATTGGTTTGTTTGCCGGAAAGATCGTCGTCGAAAATAACAAGGTTAACGTCGGTATGGTTTTCTAAATACAGGCGGATCTCCTCCACTTTCCCGGATCCGATGAACGTCCGGTTTTCAGGGTGCGGCAGTTTCTGAATAACTCTTTTTACCACTTCTGCACCGGCAGTCTGCGCCAGGAATTCCAGTTCGTCGAGGTATTCCGTAGTTTGCAGTTCTGTCTGACCGGGCAGCACGACGCCTACCATGACGGCCTTTTCTATTTCCTTGCGGATCCCGGCGCCGTCTTTCTGGCCGATGTTCCAGTTTTTAGTCTGGTCGTTCATATTTGAGCTTTCAGCTTCCAGCCGTTCGCTTTCAGCTATAATTTACTAATAAAATCCGTAAAATACAGCAATAGCTTATTATTAAATAATTCTACGGTTTAACGGTATTTCCTCTTTTTCCTTTCCATTTAGCGAGCGTCGCGCACGATCCGTAAATAGGGTCGACATTGATGAAAGTAGCGCCCGCATGATCGGTCAGCCACTTGATCAGGTATTCGTTTTTCTTTTGATCCAGCGCGGCGGCCTGGATTTTGCTATAATCCTGTCCCAGGTTGGCTTTGTGAGGGCTGGTTTTAGACAGTAAGCGAACCAAGCGGAACATCTTTTCGCCCGTCGGCCCCTGTATATCAATCGGTTTCGACAAGCTACCTACTTTCATAGTATCCACGGCAAAATAAATATCCGGGTCAAGGTCTTTGGTCTCAAAGATCGTATTGCCTGACGCCTGATTCGTTAAACGCCCGTCGTTGTTAAAACTTTGCTGATTTTTATCCCCGAACGCCTTTACCGCATAGGAAAATTTCATGGAGTCTTTCAGGATCAGGTTGCGCACGGAATCCATTTTAAAACGCGCTTCTTTGAGGTCGGCCTCCGTAATATCAGGCCGGATCAGGATATGGCGTGCATGAATGGTATTCCCCCTCCTTTCCAAAAGTTGGATAATGTGGAAACCAAAATCTGTTTCTATAGGTTGCGATATTTCTTTATCCTCCAGTTTATAGGCGGCGGCTTCAAACTCCGGGACATAACGGCCGCGTTTAGCCCATCCGAGATCGCCGCCCTGCGCGCCCGAACCTAGATCGACGGAATACTTTTTGGCCAGCGCGGCAAAATCTTCTTTGCCGTCCACGATCCGCTTACGGAGATCGTTGGCTTTGTCCAGGGCTTTTTGACGTTCGACGGTGTTGACTTTAGGTTTGTAAACAATTTCAGAAATTTCGACCTCCTGGTTGAAATAAGGAAGGCTATCCTTCGGAATTTTATTGAAAAAATCTTTAACCTCGCCTGGGGTAATGGAAACGTCGGCAATGATCTTGGTACGCATTTTCTCGGCAATGAGTTGGCTTTGCATATCCTCGCGAATTTGCTTTTTCATTTCTTCGGGCGATTGTCCGTAATAAGCTTCGAACTGTTCGCGGCTACCGCCCATCGCTTCCATGATCCGGTCAAACCGGAGCGTAAGCTGGGCCTCTACTTCTTCGTCTTTCACCAGCACGGAGTCGATCTTTGCCTGGTTGACAAGGAGCTTGCTGACAAGCGCGTTGTCGATGACGGTGCATTTATAATCCGGGGGCAGGACGGCTTTCTGGTCTTTGGCTGCGGCATACTGTTCTTCGACGTCGGACAGCAGGATATATTCTTCGCCGACGGTAGCGACGATCTTATCCATTAATTCTTTTTTTTGCGCCCGCGCGGCGGTACCGACGGCGGCGAACAACAAAAATGATACAATTATTTTCTTCATTGGAAATTTAAAAGCAGTCAGCTATTAGCCGAGTAGTTAATAGCTTATATTTTATTGATTATTACTTAATTATACAATTCATCATTTACCATTCTTAATAAGTATATATTTTCACATTATTTCGCCGCATTTCGGCATCGTACATTTCCTGTTTCTTGTTATCCAGTAGTTGCAGTTTCCGGTTGTGCAAAATGAATTTGGACGCCTGGTCTTTGATAAACGAAAGCGGGGCGATCTCTTTTTTGGAGACGGTGGCCAGCACCCGCAAAAAGTATTGATAATCGTTATATTTAAGCGTCAGTTCTTTTCCGGCCCCCATATTTTCAGCAGTTAGCGTTCCGGGAGGTAAAGCGCCTAACACATCGTCTACGCGGCGCCAGACGGAATCCTGCAACATAAACGTCTTAGCGTATTTTGCCGCGTACTGGGTCAACTGTTTTTTAGCTTCCTCGTTACGCGAGTTGTTCCACCACTTTTGCAGACTATCCTGTTGCGGCGCCGACCTCGGTATTTTCATAAAATAGCACCTTGCGATAGGCGCATCCAACTGATATTGTTCCTTATTTTTTTCATAAAACGAATTGAGTTCCGCCTCTGTGATCGAGCTGTCTAAAGAAGTTTCAGTTAATATTTTTTCATAATTATTTAAGATCAGGGATTCACGGTAGCGGTTGACTAGTTCTTCCACGTTGAGGTCTTTAGGAATATTCCGTTCAGCTTCATGCATCAACAGGTTGTCGCGGATCCACCTATCGACACCCGCATTGATGGTCAAAACGCTGTCCTCTTTGGTCGCTCCGTCGGGAAACATCCCCTCCAAATCAGAAAGGCGCAATTCTTTATTGTACACTTTTGCCAACAGGCGGTTTTGGTCGGCGCTCCGTTTGCAGGCGACAAAGAGAATAAAAAAACACGCGCTGACTTTAATCGCCTTTTTCATTATATCTGTCCCGGCAGTCGTCCAAATTTTCCGTTCGCTTCAACGGATAAATTTTTGCCGGTTTTTTTCCCAGTATGTTTTAATAAATTTCTCGTAACCAATGTAGTAATCCCGCGCCTCTTCTGCCGTCGCAGGATCAATATTTTCTACCATGATCGTAGCAGATTCCGGATGTTGATCGTCTGTTTTCTTAGCGGTTACTTTCAATAAATTTCCGTTTCGATGATCGGTTTCTACGGCGATGGCTCCGTACAGATTTTTTTTAAACCCGGCAAAGGAATAAAGTTCGGAGGCAAAACCATTGAACTCGTCGGTCCGCCAGTATGCATAATACAGATCCGCAGAGTCCGGTAATTTACGCGGATTTTTCCCCGTCAGACCAGCGCGAATAAAATTGCGCGTTTCGGGACTATATAAATAAATTTCGTCCTGCCGCCGCCACTTCCAGACAAGGTCGTTTGATCCGTCGTTATTGACGTCGCGGTCGACATCGTAACCAAAATGCGTCCAAGGAAAAACGGCGATCTCTTTCCATGCTTCACTTTCTTTTCGCTGTAGCCTGAATTTCGCGGGCGCCGTCGTTGTGTCGGGAATAATCCTAAAGGAGACGTCGCCCCGCTCGAACCGATGGACATCTGTTACCGGATTTCAGACCGGGATCAACGGTTGCGATTTCTGGCTATACGCGATCGGAAGCGTCTGCAAAAACGCGCAGACAAAGGTAATATAATAAACGACAATTCTATTCAAGCGCCGCGCGTTTAAAGGTGAAGGAGACCGCCGGAGATTTTCATGTTCCGGTTTTTTACGGCGCGCCGGCTGAATGGTTGAAAAACCGGCGCGCCGTTCCTTATAAACGCATTATTTCTTCACAATGGTATTCAGCACGTCGCGATTGACGTTGAGCTTGTAAGCGTTTTGCAGTTCTTTGATCCATTCTTTTTCCAGGTAATCCTGATAATCGGCGACTACGTAGCCGCGCGCTTCTCTTAGCGATTTATTGGTTTTAGGAATGATCTTCTCGATCTTCAGAAAATTGACGGACTTGTCGGCCCGGTTGATTTCGTTCGCGCTTTCTTTTCCGTCTTCAAACCCAAGCTGGTCGACAACGGGATTTTTCCCGCGTTCGACGGTTTCCTGGCGGAAAGAAACGGCGTCTTTCTTTTCGTTGAATTTTTTCAATACTTTTTGCGGATCTTTCTTTGACGCAAACTCCCGCAGATCTGCGATCTGGGTTTTAGCGGAATCCGATAAGGCGTAGAACGTAACTACCGCGCGGTCGTCCCATTTATATTTATCTTTATGACCGGCGTAAAATTTTTCCAGCCCGGCGGAATCCAGCGACGCTTTATCCCAAACGTTGATCTTAATGGCTTCGAAGAGCAACACCCCTTCTTCATATTCGCGCATCAGCGCTTTAAAATCCGGGTATTTGCTTTCCAGTTGGGTTTCTTCATAAGCCATTGCTCGGTCTGTCACATAATCGCCGTACATTTTTCGAGCTACTTCGGACATATTTTTTCCCTGTGCGTAGCTCAGGCGACGGTTTGCATTGGCGCTCAGGTATTCCGAAAAATCGCCCATTGTATAGGTTTTCTGTTTCCCGAAAGAGAATAGTTTAGCGTCGGCGGAAACTGCGGAAGGTTTCCATTTATACGTCAGGAAAGTGGTGTCGAGGGTCGGCGTAAAAGATTGAAGTGCGGCGGGGTCTTCCTGGAAACCGCCTTCGCGTTTGATGCGTTCCAGCATAGCCATCCGGGCCAGTTCATAGCGCCCGTCGCGTTGAACGCGCGCCTTCAGCCGCGCTTTGGACGCCTCAAAAGTATCGGCGGTTTTCTTGTTCAGTCTTTTAATAATGTGCCAGCCAATGGAAGATTCAAACGGCGCGGAATAAGCATTATCCTTAGGAATGGAAAAAGCGACGTCCTCAAAATCTTTTTCAAAACGTCCGATCCCAAAATAGCCTAAATAGCCGCCGCGAGACGCCGAATTATAATCTTCGGAAAATGATTTAGCCAGTTCTTCAAATTTTTCGCCGCTTTGCAGGCGCGCATAAATAGAGTCGATCTGTTTTTTAGCGTTCGGCTGAACGACCCCTTCTTTGGTTTTGCGGATCAGGATATGCGCCGCTTCCACTTCGCCGCGCGCAGGGCGCGTTTCATTGATTTTTACCAAGTGGTAGCCCAGGGGCGACCGGGTGACCGGCGTGACCGTTCCGACGGGCGCATTGTAAACGGCGGATTCCAGTTCGTAGAATCCGTCGGGCAGCAAGGCGGTTACCCATCCGATATTTCCGCCGCCGTCGCGGGAATTCTTATCTTCCGAAGCGTCCTGCGCGACGTGGACAAACGTTTCGCCCTTCTCTAAGCGCGCCTGTATGGTCTTTATTTTTTGCAGCGCCTTAGCCTGGTCTTCGGGGGAAGCGTTGGCGGGAATAGTAACGAGAATGTGGCTGATATTGACGTCTTTTTGCATCCGGTCGAACGCTTCCCGGATGAGTTTTTCTGTTACTTCCCGGTCGGTGAGGTAAGAATCGGCCAATTGTTTACGATAACCCGCCAGTTCGTCTTTGAGCGCCTGGATGGTGTCCAACTTCATATCCCGCGCCCGCTGCACCTTCATTTTAAATTTTGTGTACAGGTCAAGATATTCGTCCAGGGATTTTTGAGAAAAATCAGCTTTCTCCCCGTTGGTCTTAGAGTAGATGTATTTAAATTCGGACAAATAAACAGGCGTATGGTTGACGGTAAACAATACCGGGTCGCCCTGGGCGCTTAATCGACCGGCGAAAAAGATCGCGCCGACGGTCAGCGTTAAAAACAGGCAGAAAGTTCGTTTAAACGGTAAAGGGAAGACTGATGGCATGGCTGAATGAGATATTTGAGATTAAGATTGTCCTGCACAGAATAAAAACGCGCGTCACCGCCGATTTCATAAAAAATCATGCAAAGGTATAAATTTTTAAAATATAGACGATCAATGTTTACGCGACTAGGTAGGCGAATGTTTTTAAAGCGCTCCGCTTTAACCGGTTTTTATAAAAAATAACCCGCACGAACGGACTTTTAACGAATTTGCGGTTAGCTTGGTATTAAAATAAGGAAAATAAATAGATGCAGGCTATTCCAAATCATATACCTATTCTTAACCTTCTTCATTCTTAAAAAGAAAAATAACTTTGTCAGACTTTTACGATCAACGATCAAACATACAATTGGAAAACCTATTCTTTACTCGTGGCAAAAAAAACGAAGAATAAAACCTCCCTGGAAAACTCCGGCAATTCCAGCGCATCCTTTAAAAAAGAAGGCTCCGCTTATGATAAGATTTTTAAAGAGATCGCCGGAGAAAATTTCCTGCCGTTGGCGGAAAAGAAACTGGGCGTGAAATTCATCCAATGGGTTCCATTACAGGAAAAATTACTCGTTACTCCTGAATTTGAAGTCGATTTTCTTTATCGCGTTACCGACGAAAACGGGAATATTTTTTTGCTGCATTTGGAATTTCAAAGCGCCGACAATGTTGAAATGATCGCCCGTATGGCAGAGTACCACGGATTGATTTTTAACAAATATAAATTGCCGATTCGCCATGTCGTTATTTATTTTGGCGCTAAAAAGCCCGCCATGCGTGTCCGGCTTCATGCCGAAGAAATTTTTTCCGGTTTTGAATTAATCGATGCCCGCCTTTTAAACACCGACGATTTGATAAGCTCGCAACTTCCCGGTATCGTTTTATTGGCTATTTTTGCAGATTATCCGAAGGAACAAACCGAGGTAGTTTTACGTTTGGTATATGGGAAACTAAGAAAATTAAGTAAAAACAGGCGGGTTTTTGCTCAATATATTAACCGCCTGATTATGCTTTCCAGGCTTCGAAATCTACAGGAATTAACCTTTAAAATCAAAGAAGAAATGCCTTTTACTTTAAGCGTTGAAAAAGACCCTTTCTATATGGAAGGAATTCAAAAGGGAATTCAAAAGGGAATCCAAAAAGAAAAAATTGAACGGTCGCGCGAATTTGTCGTTAATCTATTAAGCGAAAAGATTTTCTCCGACGCCAAAATTGCCTCTCTTGCCAACGTCTCCCTATATTTTGTAAAAAAAATCAAAAAGGAATTAAGTTTCAGGAAAAACGAACGTCCTGCCTAAAATATACTATTTTTGCCCCTCCAAATGATCCATATAACCCCGATTCAAAGTAGTTGAGTCGCGGCAAACAAAATTTATCATTCATATTTCATCATTCATTATTAAATAACTCATGGGTAGAGGCGATAAAAAAACAAAAAAAGGCAAAATTTTCAGAGGCTCGCACGGCAAAAGCCGTCCAAAAGCGATAAAAGAAGTGTATCAGCCGAAAAAAGAAGAGGCTAAAGCGGCGCAGTAATCGTCAGCTATCAGCTATCAGCTATCAGCTATCAGCTATCAGCTATCAGCTATCAGCTATCAGCTATCAGCTATCAGCTATCAGCTATCAGCTATCAGAAAAAACGCACTATTTATATATAAGGTTTTATATTTTATGTAATTTGCTGAAAGCTGAAAGCTGATAGCTGAAGGCTTAAAGCTGACAGCTCAACATGACCAACCAACTTAAACGGGATCTTTCGCTTTACGGCCTCACCATGATAGCCGTTGGCGCAAGTATTGGCTCTGGCATTTTCAAAACACCCGCCCGCATTGCCGGGCTTCTTCAATCGCCCGCGCTTATTTTCAGCGTCTGGATTCTGGGCGGCGTAGTTGCTATGGCGGGCGCCCTGACGCTCGCGGAACTCGGCGGCATGTTTCCAAATGCGGGCGGTATCTACATTTATATCCGGGAAGCCTACGGACGAGCGGCGGCATTTTTCTACGGCTGGGCGAACCTGCTCGTGATTAACACCGGCGGACTGGCTACGGTCGGTTTGGTTTTTGCTGCGTACCTGAACATCCTTATCCCCGTTAACCAGCTTTTTGCAGCGGCGACGCTGATCGTTTTTTCGACCGTCGTTAACATTATGGGCGTAAAAATGGGCGAGATATTTTCCGATATTTTCAGCGGGTTGAAAATATTGGGAATTGCCTTTATTGTGCTACTGGGCCTGTTTTTTGTTTCCTCGCATACCGCTGCTCCAAACTTTTCTTTTTCTTCGGGCGCACATCCCGCTCATTTGGGCGAAGCCTTCGCTACGGCGCTCATTGGCGTTTTGTACTCTTACGGCGGCTGGCAGCACGCGACTTTTTTGGCGGGCGAAGCCAAAAATCCGGGCAGAACGCTTCCGCTCGGCCTGATTTTCGGCGCGTCTATCGTCACGCTCCTTTACATTACCGTTAATTTCGCTTATTTGCGCTTATTGCCCGTCGCCGATATGGCCGCTTCGCAAGCCGTCGCTTCCGATGCGGTTCAAACCATTATACCGCAAGGCGGCAAATGGATTGCCGCTCTGATCATGTGTTCCACCCTGGGAACGATGATTATTTTCACCATGACCCTCCCGCGCGTTTATTTCGCGATGGCCAACGACGGCCTGTTTTTTAAACAACTTGCTACGATCCATCCGGTCTATCGAACGCCCGTCGTCGCCATCGTCGTACAGGCCGCTTGGGCGCTCGTCCTATTGTTTTTTATGGGTACGTTCGACCGGATTATGGGCTACGTAGAGTTTATGGACTGGGTTTCTCTGCTGGCCGCCGCGCTGGCCGTTTTTATTTTCCGCGCCAAGCGCAAAGATATGGCGCGCCCCTACCGCGTGTTCGCTTACCCTTTGCCGCCCGTCGTCTTTTGCGGCGTCGCCAGCTGGTTTTTGTTTATGGTGTTGACGGGGAAAGATTCCTGGCAGTCTGCGGCGGCGGGGCTGGGCGTGCTGGCGGTCGGGGTTCCTTTTTATTTGTATTTTCGGAAGGGGGATATAACTCGGCCTTAAACGCAAAATCTTGCGGCTTTACAATTTTCCTCCCTCTTTTTCCCTCCTTTCACTATCTTTGCCCGATTTTTTGACAACTGCGGATGACCGCCAGTTGTCAACCTCTACCACCCTACTTACTGTCAACACGAAAAATGCCAAGAGATACCAGCATCAGATCCGTCCTCATTATCGGCAGCGGGCCGATCATCATCGGCCAGGCTTGCGAATTTGATTATGCGGGAACGCAGGCGGCGCGCTCGCTCCGCGAGGAGGGCGTCGAAGTCATCCTGATCAACTCCAACCCGGCGACCATTATGACCGACCCGATGACGGCGGACCATATTTATTTATTGCCGCTGACGGTCGAAAGCATCGTGACCATTTTAGAAAAACACCAGATCGACGCGGTGTTGCCCACCATGGGCGGCCAGACAGCGCTGAACCTGGCCATCGAAGCCGGCAAGCAGGGCGTCTGGGAAAAATATAAAACCCGCCTCATTGGGGTCGATCTCGACGCCATTGAACTGACCGAAAACCGCGAGGAGTTCCGGAAACTCATGGTGCGCATCGGAATGCAGGTGGCGCCGTCGTTTATTGCGAACTCTTTTTTGGAAGGCTACGAAGCGGCGCAAAAAATTGGCTACCCGCTCGTGATCCGGCCTTCTTATACGCTGGGCGGTTACGGCGGCGGCTTTGTTCATAAAGAATCCGAATTTGCGGAATTGCTGAAACGCGGGCTGGACGCCTCCCCTACCCACGAGGTGCTGATCGAAAAAGCGGTTTTGGGCTGGAAAGAATACGAGCTGGAACTGTTGCGCGACGTCGCGGACAACGTGGTCATTATTTGTACGGTTGAAAACCTCGACCCGATGGGGATTCATACGGGCGACAGCATCACCGTGGCGCCCGCCATGACCTTGTCGGACACCGGCTTCCAACTGATGCGCGACAACGCCATCAAAATGATGCGCTCGCTGGGCAATTTTGCCGGCGGCTGCAACGTCCAGTTTGCGCAAAACCCGGAAACCGAGGAACTGATCGCCATCGAGATCAATCCGCGCGTATCGCGCTCTTCGGCGCTGGCGAGCAAGGCGACCGGCTACCCCATCGCAAAAATTGCCGCCAAACTGGCCATCGGCTACCGGCTCGACGAGTTGAAGAACCAAATCACTAAAACCACGTCCGCTTATTTTGAACCGGCGCTGGATTATGTCATCGTGAAAATGCCGCGCTGGAATTTCGATAAGTTTCAGGGGGCCGACGACACGCTGGGATTACAAATGAAATCCGTGGGAGAGGTCATGGCCATCGGGCGTACTTTTTTGGAAGCGTTGCAGAAAGCCTGCCAGTCGCAGGAAAACAACCGCGCCGGCTTGGGCGCCGATATGAAAGAATGGATCCGGACGGAAGATATTTTAGAGCGCCTCGAAAAAGCCAGCGACGACCGCATTTACCGCGTCAAAGACGCCCTGCGGTTGGGCGTGCCAAGCAAAACCATTCATAAACTCACGCGGATCGACCCGTGGTACATCAAACAAATTAAACGGCTGGTCGAATATGAAGACCGCCTGCAACGGTTTAACGTGGCGGAAGATATACCCGCCGATTTCCTGCTGGAATTAAAACAGGTCGGTTATTCAGACGCGCAGATCGCCTGGGTGTTGAGAATCAACGAAAAAGAGGTATTGCAGCGCCGTAATAAACTCGGTATCCGCCGCACCTATAAAATGGTCGATACTTGCGCCGCCGAATTTGACGCGCAGACGCCTTATTTTTACTCCACCTTCGACAGCGAGAACGAAAGCATTCCCTCCGACCGCAAAAAAGTCATCGTGCTGGGCAGCGGGCCGAACCGGATCGGGCAGGGTATCGAATTTGATTATTGCTGCGTCCACGGGATTATGGCGATCAAAGAGGCCGGCTACGAGGCCATCATGGTCAACTGCAACCCCGAAACAGTTTCCACAGATTTCGATATTGCCGATAAACTCTATTTTGAACCCGTTTATTGGGAACACCTCCTGGAGATCATCGAACTGGAACAGCCCGAAGGCGTCATCGTGCAGTTGGGCGGACAGACCGCGCTGAAACTGGCGGAAAAACTGTTCAAACACGGCATAAAGATCATTGGCACCAGTTTCGACAACATGGACATTGCCGAAGACCGCGGGCGCTTTTCGGATATGCTGAAAACGCTGGATATTCCGTACCCGAAATACGGCGTGGCGCTCGACGTCGACGAGGCCGTCGAAATTGCCCGCAAAGTTTCTTTCCCGGTACTGGTGCGCCCGTCCTACGTGCTGGGCGGTCAGCGGATGCGGATCGTTATTAACGACGCGGAGTTGGAGCGTTCGGTGCTCAGTATTTTTAAGCACCTGCCCGATCATAAGGTACTGATCGACCAGTTCCTCGAACGGGCCAGCGAAGCGGAAATTGATTGTATCTGCGACGGCGACGACGTGCATATTATGGGGATCATGGAACACATCGAGCCTGCCGGCATCCACTCCGGCGATAGTTCGGCCGTATTACCGCCGTACAGTCTGTCGCCACAGGTTATTGAGAAAATGATTGAATATACCCGCAAACTGGCCTTCGCTTTGAATATTCGCGGCCTGATGAACGTGCAGTTCGCCATTAAAAACGATATGGTCTATGTCATCGAAGCCAACCCGCGGGCTTCGCGCACCACGCCGTTTATTGCCAAGGCTTATAATGTGCCTTATTTGAAATACGCGACGATGGTCATGCTGGGCACGCACAAACTGAAAGATTTCGAGATGGTCAACCGTCTCGACGGTTACGCCATCAAGGAGCCGGTATTTTCTTTTAATAAATTCCCGAACGTCGATAAAAAACTGGGGCCGGAGATGAAATCCACCGGCGAATCCATTTATTTTATCAAAGACCTGAAAGACCCGCATTTCCGGGAGCTGGAACGCAACCGGTCAATGTATTTGTATCAATAAATAGGAGAAATTTTAACTTTTTGCGTATACAATAAAGGCCCGTCAAAATGGTTATTAGAAAGCGCTTTACTGCAACCGGTCATTATTACTCAACCGCTTTTTTGCTATCGCTTATTGCCAAACCCTTACTGTAGTTTTCTATTTCGAAATGATTAATTTGATTGGTTTGTCGCTTCACCGGCGATGAGCATCGGGCGTTTTTTAGCGTCGGAACGAATAATACCGCATGACTATTGCGCGTAATTTAGTCTTCTGACCCGAAGAGCTGCCTTCTTTTTTAGACGTCCCTCGAACGGCGAACTACCGGCAAGATATTTCCTCATTCACTAATTTTATTTCTGATGAAAATGCGCTCTATCGGCGGCCACCGGCTGCGTCTGACGTTTAATTTTGCTTTATCGTTGTTTTTACTTGCCGCTTTTTCGGGCGGCGCCGTCGCACAATGCCTGGAAGGCGATTGTGAAAATGGCAAAGGAACGTATCAGTTTGAGAATGGCAATAAATACCAGGGACAATTCAGGGGGGGGAAATTACAGGGCAAAGGAACCATCTTTTTTGCCAACGGCAATAGTTATAACGGCGACTGGGTTGGATCGCTTAGGGAAGGCGTCGGCGTATATACTTTTAACAACGGAAACGTTTATACGGGCGCTTTCCACAAAGGGCGATTTTCGGGTCAGGGGACGATGACTTTCGGTAGCGGCAATAAATACGTAGGCGCCTGGGAGAACGATCTGCCCAACGGAACCGGTTTTTATAGTTTTAAATCTGGCGAACGGTACAACGGCAATTTCAAGAACGGCATGTTTGAAGGGAACGGAACCATGACCTACCCGACGGGCGAAAAGTATGCAGGCGAATGGAAAAATAATCTGAAAGAAGGGGAAGGGAAATTTTACGCTCCCGACGGAAAAGTAACGAGCGGGCAGTGGAATGCGGGCAAAATGACCTCCAGCGAAACCGGTGAAGTCGATCTCACCTCGACGCCCGGACCGAATCAAAACAATGGAACGGCGGCGGCGAATGCAAAAAGTTTGCCGGATTGTAATAATACTTATTGCAAGGAGGGGATCGGGCAATTTATGTACGGCGACAATTCCCGTTATGTCGGCGAGTTCAAAGACGGGCAGCCGGAAGGGCAGGGAACCTGCTATTACGGCAACGGCGACAAATACGTGGGTCGCTGGGAAAAACACGCGCCTAAGGGCGAAGGCATTATGTATTATCGCACCGGACGGGTTTTGGGCGCTATTTGGGATTACGGACGCCCGATCGGAGAATTGCCCGCCAACAACCGGCCCGTTCAAACAACGGTCGAGATCGACCGCGACCCTGCCGTTAAGATATGGGCCGTAGTGGTCGGCGTAGGGCGCTATACGACCATGCCCAATCTAAAATATCCGACCACGGACGCCTATCAATATTACGCTTTCCTGAAAAGCCCGGAGGGCGGCGCTTTGCCCGACGCTCAGGTGCGCATCCTGGTCGACGAGGACGCCACGCGCGCCAATATTTTACAGACCATGCGCCAGACCTTGCTGCGCGCGGACGATAACGACGTGGTAATCTTTTATTTTTCCGGTCACGGCTTGGAAGGGGCATTCCTTCCGGTCGATTTTGACGGGTTCAACAACCGGCTGCTGCATACGGAGATTAAGGAAATCATGGCGGAAAGCCAGGCAAAACATAAACTCTGCATCGCAGACGCCTGCCATTCGGGAACATTACTGGCGATGAAAAGCGCTACCATGGCCAGCGTGTTACAAAAATATTACGCAGCATTCCAGGACACGAAAGGAGGCCTGGCGCTGATGATGTCGTCAAAAGCAGAAGAATATTCGATGGAAGACCAGGGATTGCGGTCGGGCATTTTTAGCCATTACCTGATCCGGGGACTGAAAGGAGAGGCGGATGTGGACGGCAATAAAATTGTTTCCATCCGGGAATTATTCGATTATGTATATAAGAACGTGCGTTCCTACACTTCAACAGCGCAAACCCCTACCCTTTCGGGCAAACATGACGATAACATGCCCGTTTCCGTACTGCGCAATTAAGCGTCCGGGACAAAAGGGCAGGGAACCCTACCGGCGGCTCCCTGCCTTACAAACAGAAGTTTTTTAGCAGGCTTCCGCTAAATAGACTTCCTTTTTTGTCCGGGCTTCAATAAAAGCACGGGCGCCCGGGGTCTGAAGGTGGTTATACAGGATTTCTTTTGCACGGAATAATTGCGCTTTTACGGTTCCAAGCGGCACATCAAGTTGCGAGGCGATCTCTTCGTAGCTCAGTTCGTCGAAATAGCGCAGTTCGATCATCAGGCGGTATTTTACGTTGAGCTGCGCGACGAGGCGGCGGATCATGATCAACTTTTGCTCCTGTACCAGTTTTTGCTCGGGATCCGGATCGTAATCGCGGATGTTGTGGCAAAAGCTAAAGTCGGAATTAGCGTCGAGCGGCTCGTCCAGGGAAAGCGTGTGAAGACGCTTTTTGCGGATGTGGTCGATGCAGTTGTTGATTGCAATCTTAAAAAGCCAGGTGCTGAACGCGTAGTGCGGCGCGTAGGACTCCAGCTTCCGGAAAGCTTTGCCAAAGGCTTCGATGGTCAGATCGTCCGCGTCGTCGCGGTTGTTGACCATTTTGTACATGGCATGATAAACGGAAGGCCGGTAACGGCTCATGAGGGTTGAAAAGGCAGACTGATTGCCTTCAATGGCGGAGAGGACCAAATCGTAATCTTGCATAATGTTAGGGATAAATAATTTGCTGCGTTAAGTTACTTCCAGATCGATGTTTTAGTGAAGATCGCGGGGATCGAATAAAGGTATAAAAATATATGTACAAAATCTAATACAGGTATCCAGGGTAAAAGATCGGTTTGGCGGAACTTCTTCAGGATAGCTGCGTAAATCAAAAGCAGATATATGATTCTTACCACATAAAAGGTACATACAAATATAGCGCTAACTTTTAATGCAAGCAAAAAAAAACCCGATATATAGAAAAAAAAGTGAGATATGGCGAGCGCACCGAGCCAAAATTGGGTAATTGACTTATATTTCACGCCGGCGGAGAGCCGTCTGCTTTTTTGTCTGCTAAAATCCTGCCAATTTTCCTTCGGGTTTGAATACATAAAAGTTTTATCGTCCAGCATGACTGCGGTATTTTTTGCCGTAGCGACCTGGTTAATGAACAGGTCATCGTCGCCGGAAGCGATATGGCTATGCGCGCGGAAACCGTCTGCCCGCCTGAATAGTTCTTTTTTATACATCAGGTTGCGCCCCACGCCCATATAGGGTTTGCCGGCCAGCGCAAAAGAAAAATACTGAACGGCCGTCCAGACCGTATCGTACCGAATAAAAATATTGAGCCAGCATATGCGCCTGAAGTCGGGCGCAAAACCCAAAACGATTTCCGTAGCGTCGCCGTTTCTGACTACCCCTTCTTGCATCGTTTCGATCCAGCGGTCGCCGGGAGGCGCGCAATCGGCGTCGGTCAGCAGCAGCCAGTCAAATGCGGCGGCTTCTATCCCGCAGCTCAAAGCGTATTTTTTGCCTCCTCCTTTTTTTTCGTTAAGCCGGATAATTTTCAGGCGCGGGTCGCGCTGCTGAAAACTTTCCAACACATTGGCCGTGGCGTCGGTGGAAGCGTCGTCGACGACGATCAATTCAAACTTCGGGTAATCCTGTTCGAGCCAGCGCGGGAGATTTTGTTCGAGGTTGGCAGCTTCGTTGCGGGCGCAGATCACGACGGAAATTGGGAAAGGAAGCAAGGGCGTCTCTGGAATCGTTTTTTCTTTATAAAAGGCTAACCGGGCAAAGAAAAAGAGCCAAAAAAACAATTGCCAGGCCGCGGCAAGGCAAAAAGAAAGACGAAGCAGAAAAATAAAGATCGACCAAATAAATAAACCGGTTTCCGCAGACATTTTTAGAGGGTTGCGCGTCTTTACAATTCGAGTTCGTAATAGTAGGAATGGGTATCGCGGACGTATCCCATTTTTTCATAAAGTTGCTGGGCAAAAAAATTGTCAATCCCGGTTTGCAGCATCAGGCGTTTAGCGCCGTCGGCGCGGGCAAAATCTTTGGCGGCGTTCATCAGGGCTTCCGCGTATCCCTGCTTCCGGGAATCGTCGGTTATGAACAGATCGTTCAGGATCCACATACGTCGCATTCCGACGGACGTAAAACAGGGATATAACTGGATAAATCCGGCAGGCAACCCTTTGGAAGTTGACGCTAAAAATATAACGCTTTCCTTGTTACGCATTCGCCCGGCGATGAATGAAAGCGCGCCTGGCAAGTCGGACGGTTGTTCGTAAAACTCCCGATATGCGTTGAAAAGGACGGCTACTTGTTCCAACTGAGCGAGACCAGCTTGTAAAATGGTCATAATTTTTAAAGACAAGTTATGGGTTAATTATGGCTCAAGTATGACTCAAGTACGGCTCAAGTATGACTCAAGTATGACTCAGGTACGGCTCAAGTATGACTTAAGTATGAATCAAGTATGAGTTAAAGTGCCGTAAAAAAATAATCGCTATTGTGACGCGCCGCCGGCGCGCGAAGAGAAACGATGGACGAGCGCGTCCTAAAAATTCTTTTCTCCGGCGAAGCCGGCGCTTGAATTTGACTAAAAATTACAGCGATTACCTTTATTCAACTACTTATTTACTTTTAGAAAGTTTTTTACCCTATGATAATAAAAATCTGGCGCCATTCACCAACTGTTCAATTTATTTTATTCTTTTTGCCAGCGTTCCGCTTCCGACAGCGCAGACTTCACCCCATTCGTTTTTAACGGTCACGGTTCCGAATACGCGTTTTTCGCCGACAAAAGTCTCCCGCGACTGCGCGACGACGCGATTTCCCAATAAGGGCTGTATAAAGTCGATGGATAAATGTGCGGTAGCGGTCATTCCTTCATTCAGGTATTGGAATCCTAAAAGTCCGACGGCCAGGTCGATCATGCCTGCAATGACGCCACCGTTGACGGCCGCGCTCCCGATCCCGCCGCGGTGCGTTTCTGCGACGGCGTTGATCATTGCGACTGGTTGCGAGGGATCGGACAGGTCGACGGTAATACCGGAATGCAGGAGCTGGACAGATTGATTGAAAAAATCTTCTATCCCTTTCCAGTCTTTTGTATCGGCGCCCTGGCGCATCTCGTTCAATTTTGCCAAGCTCACTTTAGGAAATATGAAATATGAATGATGAAATATGAAATGAGCGCCGATGAAGTTCGATGCGGCCCTTACAATTAAACAACAAATTTAGGAAAATTTAGAAGAGGAGCAGGCCGGTTTTTGGTTTATATTGAATTTCATGTTTCAGCAAGGCTTCTTTTCTCCACAGGTCGCCGCCATAGCCAACGAGCTTTCCATTGGATCCGACGACCCGATGGCAGGGCGCGATGATAGAAACAGGGTTGGCTCCGTTGGTTTGGCCGACGGCGCGGACGGCTTTTTCGTTATTGATCCGCTTCGCCAGCGCCAGGTAGGTTATGGTTTCTCCGTAAGGAATTTCCATCAGCGCGTACCAGATTTTTACCTGGAAATCAGTTCCTTTAAAATGCAGGGGCAGATCGAACGTTGTTCTCGCGCCCTGGAAATATTGATCCAGTTGTTGGCAACAGGTTTCCATGATTTCCGGACGGTCGGCGGTCGCTTATTTTTGAATTCGCGGCCTTTTTTCAGAGGTCGCAAAAAAAATGGAAAGGACGGCGCGGTCGTCAGTCGTTATTTCGACGTCGCCTAACGGGGATTTATAAAAACCGACATGATTTTTATCGTCGCGAGCATCGGCCGGCCTGTTTATTTTATTTAACACAACTAATTGGCGTTGGTAATTATTAATAGGTAACGCCGACAAAATTATCAAAATTATTCCTTGATTTCTCTTATTTTTACATGCGGCAGATTGTTACGTCTCTTTTGTTTTTACATTGCTTTCTATTCTTTAGCGTTCGATCAACCTGTTTCAGGTTATAACAATTCATCCTTCATCATTCATCATTAATTAAGGCTTTTGTGGTACGATAGTCATATTATTAAAATTGAAGACGCCGGAACGGGTACCAAACGATTTTGGGTGGAAACAGAAGGGGAAAACCCTTTCGATTTTAAAGCCGGCCAATTTGTTGTGATGGATCTGCCCATCAGCGATAAAAGGTTGAAGCGCTGGCGCAGTTATTCCATCGCCAATCCGCCCGACGGCGGGCGCGTTCTGGAGTTTTGTATTTCCCGGTACGAGCCAGGCGCAGGCACGCGGTTCTTTTTTGAAGAAGCAGGCGTCGGGACCGCTATCCGTTTCAAAGGTCCCGAAGGCGGTTTTTATTTGCGCGAGCCGATAGAAAAAGACCTTGTGTTTATCTGTACGGGAACGGGGATCGCGCCTTTCCGAAGCATGATCCAGGATCTGCGCAACCGCCAGACGCCGCATAAAAACCTGCACCTGATCTTTGGAACCCGCACAGAAACGGGTATTTTGTACGGTCAGGAAATGGAGGCGCTCGCCGGCGAACTGCCCGGCTTTCGTTACGACGTCGCGCTTTCGCGCCAGCCGGAATGGCCGGGATTTAGAGGATACGTTCACCAGATCTACGAAGCCGCCTACGCGACCGCGCGACCGGACATATTGTTCTATATTTGCGGCTGGAGCGCGATGGTCGACGACGCCGTCGCCAAATTAATAGTTGAAATGGGTTACGACCGTTCCCAAGTTATTTACGAACTGTATGGGTGAATGAGCTGTTAGCTGTTAGCCGTTAGCCGTTAGCCGTTAGCCGTTAGCCGTTAGCCGTTAGCCGTTAGCCGTTAGCCGTTAGCCGTTAGCCGTTAGCCGTTAGCTGTTAGCTGTTAGCTGTTAACCATCTACGTAGTTCTTTGTTTTGAAGATTCAGGAGAGCTATTTTATCTTAGAGCGAAATAATTTATTATTTATTAACTTTATAATTTCTTTAAAAACAACGGCTAACAGGTAACACATATGTTAGAATATATAGATATTAATAGCGTCTTGTTTCTTGATATAGAAACGGCGCCTATGACGCCCGCTTATGAAGATATGGACGAAACTTTTCGCCAGTTGTGGAAATATAAATCCAAAAGCGTTCTGAAAAAATACGATGGGGAGATCAGCGACGACGAAGCTAATACCGCTTTTGACCGCGCGGGTATTTATGCGGAGTTTGGAAAGATCATTTGTATTTCTGTCGGCGTGGTCGGCGTCGACAAAGAAAGCGGGGGGCCGGTCCTGCGATTAAAATCTTTTATTGCGGACGACGAGGCGCAATTGCTTATGGATTTTGCAGACCTGTTGAACAAACGGTTCAATAAGCCGGAAAACCAGTATATGTGCGGCCATAACATCAAAGAGTTTGATATTCCTTTTATTTGCCGCCGGATGCTGATCCATCAGTTGGCTTTACCTAAAATGCTCGATCTGGCCGGTAAAAAACCTTGGGAAACCAAGCACCTGCTCGACACTATGGAACTTTGGAAATTCGGCGACCACAAAGCTTATTCCTCCCTTAAACTACTTGCCGCCCTGTTTGGTTTCCCTTCCCCAAAAGACGATATCGACGGTTCCGAGGTCGCCGGAGTCTACTGGAACGATAAAGACCTGCCCCGTATCGCCCGGTATTGCGAAAAAGATGTGCTGGCTGTTGCACAGCTCTTGCTGAAATATATGCGAAGGCCATTATTGACAGCGGAACAGATCAAAATTATCGGCGTTTGAAATGTTAAAATAAACCAGGTAAAAAACCTGTTATTGTTGTAAACCGTAATTTATTTGAAAGATTTAAAAGGACGCTTAAACGCACCAACCTTTTACCTTAACAAATAAATGCAAAAATACGGATGAACAAAAGCAGGTTTTTACGCCCGCCTGCGCCCGGCGCTTTTGACCGCAGACAATTTTTAGAAACCGCAAGTATGGGCCTTGTCTCCGCTACGGTCATTAACGGATTAAATCCGGGTCCCGGCGATTACAATATACCGGACGCCGCGAATCCTAAATCTACTGCCGACGCCATCACTATTAAGTTGCCGTCGCTGGAGCAGGCAAGTGAAAAAGACAATTCGGTGACCGCTAAAATGTCGCCGCCGGATAAAAGGATTGGCTACGCCATCGTTGGTCTGGGGCATTTATCGTTGGCACAGATCCTTCCGGCTTTTGGTTCCTGCAAATATTCAAAACCAGTCGCCTTGGTTAGCGGTGACGCGGCGAAGGCCAAAAATGTAGCGGCCCAACACGGTATACCGGAGAAAAATATTTACAACTACCAGAATTTTGACCAGATCAGCACCAACCCGGAGATCGACGCGGTCTATGTAGTTTTGCCTAACAGTATGCACGAGGAATTTGTCGTCCGCGCCGCTAAAGCGGGCAAGCATGTCCTGTGCGAAAAACCGATGGCGACGTCTTCCAAAGAAGCTCAAAACATGATTACCGCGTGCAAAAATGCGGGAAAAAAATTGATGATCGCCTACCGGATCCAGTACGAACCGCATAACCGGCTGGCGATGAAATGGGCGCGGGAACAACATTTTGGAAAAGTAAAACTGATCGAGGGAATTAATACGCAGAATATTGGCGACCCTGCACAGTGGCGACTTCACAAAAATTTGTCCGGCGGCGGTTCTTTGCCTGACATTGGTCTATATTGCCTGAACACCAGCCGTTTTATTCTGGGCGAAGAACCTTATAAAGTAATGGCCAGTTCGTTCAGCACGCCGGACGATCCCCGCTTCAAAGAAGTGGAAGAAACGGTAACCTGGCAAATGCACTTCCCAAGCGGCGCTGTGGCGAACGCTTCTACCAGCTACGGCGTTCATACCGTCCGCCGGTATCGTTGTTATGGCGACAACGGCGGCTGGTTCGGCCTCGATCCGGCATTTGAATATGAAAACATTCGCATGGAAGCCTCTAAAGCGGAGGGGAAAATGGAAGTCAAGCAGGAGCCAAAGCTGACGCCTAAACAGCAGTTCGCGCTCGAAATGGATCATTTTTCTCAATGCGTTATGGACGACAAGACGCCTTATACACCAGGAGAAGAAGGTCTACAGGATCATAAAATCATGGAAGCGATCTATGAATCGGCGCGTACCGGCAAAGCTGTTCAACTGGAAAGAATTACTACAATGGACGCTTTCCGGGGAACGCCGCCCCAGGAAGTGGCATAGCGATATTTTGAAAATCAAACCTATCTTTCAACTTTCAAACCTACTTAAATAACTATGAAATTAACCAAATTCTATTTGCCCCTTCTGACAGGATTGTCTTTAATCGTCAAAAAACCTCTCTGTAAATCTATGTCTGAGTAGTAAATAGATTTTCGAGGTCATACATAGTTTTACTTATGAAAGCGTTTCTTTTACCAAAAAAGGACATCTTTAGTTTTGACGCGCCGCTAGCCGTCGGTACGCCGCAGGGGTTTGCAATGACCTCTTTTTAAAAACGCGGTTGAATACTGTACAATTTCCCGCCCTTCGATTTTTAACACACCGCCGCCTTCGACTACGATAGGCAACACCGCACGGGAAGATGCGGGAATATTGACGTCCCAGGTCGCGCGGACGGTAACGCGGTCGTAAACGGCTCCTTTTAACTTGACAAGTTCCAATATTTTGCTAAATGTTCATAGCCAAATATGTACGATCGGGAAAATTTAATGGATTTTTTTATGCTGAAACTACTATTTATCCGGCTATCTTTGGATAATACATTAACGCTTCACAAAAAAATCAGCTTTTGATGCAAACGAACAAAATTATTTACTGGGTCTCGACGGGCCTGCTTTGCCTACTGTTGGTCGGTTCGGCGGCCAATTATTTTTTTAATTATGCCATGATCACGGATCTTGTAACCAAAATGAGCTATCCGGCTTATATTGTGTACCCGCTGGGAATCGCCAAACTGGCCGCCGCCGCAGTTATTCTATTGAATAACAACGCTAAATTAAAAGAGTGGGCCTACGCGGCGTTGTTCTTTGATTTTACGCTCGCCTTTTTCGCGCACTACAATAGCGGGATTCCCGGCGCGGCACTCCCCCTGATTGCAATTATGATTTTGCTGGTCAGTTATTTTTATTCGGATAAAGTTCGTCCCTGCTATTAAAAAGTTCGTATAAATCGAGACGATTGATTTTTATTTGTCGTTCAAACTTAACCCGGCAGGCAGGGCCGTCTGGCTTTTTTTTGTCCGGATCTTTTTGAATACAAAATCGGCGACTTGTTTTCCTTCTTCCAGGCCATTTTCGACCGCCGCCCGGTAATGGATGCCGCCGTACAAACGGCTGATAGCCGCTTGTTTAGCCGCTTCATCAAAAGAATTAAACGTACGCGCGCCCAAGCCAAATTGCGTTTCGGTACTGTCGATGAAGCGGTAGTCGCCGCCAAAATAATTGTTCAGCACCGTACTGGCGGCGCCCGAAACGACGCTGTGGCCGCTTGGGTATTCCGGGAACGGAGGATTGACGATCACGGACTGCCATTCGGACTTAATGTATTTTGAAATATAGGATTCGGGACGCAGGACGCAACTGCGGTATTTTTCATCCCAGCAACTGATGAAACCGTCGTAAATACAGACAGAGGCCATCATCAGCGCTTCAGACGATTGCATCCAGTTGAACCCTTTCTGTTTGGCGGCGCCTTCGGCAATGTGCAGCCAATGCCCCCCCGGCGTTACTTTTTTGACCAGAAAATTGACGTGTCCGGCGTTCATGGTCGATCCCGGGCTGTCGTCCCAATAGCGGGCGGTGGCTATTTTGTCCGCCGCCGAGTCTTCTACTACCTTGAAAACTTCGTAGGCCTGTTTATAAAATTCGCTGTTTTTGAGCGTGTCAAATTTCGGCGGACGAGGGGGCATGAATTGCGAACAAGTATCCATAATCATCGACTTAATTTCGGCCCAATGCGGCTCAAAAGCGGTTGCGTAATCCGGCGAAGTTGGCCGCCAGCGACCAATCTCTTTCAGGTTTACCGGGAAAAGCGATGCGCTGCGCGTTTGCGCGTAATTGTCTTTTTTCGCCCAAGTCAAGATAGCGCCGCCGACGGTATCGCCGAAAGCAACCGAGCGGTCAAATACATCTTTAGGGACGCCGATGGCTTTCATTTCTTTCAGCAAACCGGCTTCAAACTGATTGATCGAATCTTCTGAAAAAATCAGCGTCCTGCCCACTTTCAAATAAGCGCGTACGCTGGCGACCGGGAAACAGTATTGGGCGTCCGCCTGCGGTTTCGGAAGCGGTTGTAAACCTTTGAGCTGACCGGCCATGCTGACGTAATCCGGCGCACCGGCGGCGGCGGCTTCGTAAGCGGCAATTTGCGCGTAAGCATAAATGCGAGAGGCGATCATCGGCGGAAAAATATCGTGTTTAATCACCGACGTGAGTTTATCGAGCGAACGGTACATATAATCCGGGTTGGCCGCTTCTTTCTGAAAGTTCGGATTGACTTTTTCAGAGCAGCCGCTCCATAAAAGCATAAAAAATGCGCCCGCGAAGAACGGGGTCAACGGACGGATCCGCTTGAATATATAGGACATGCGTGGTTGAATATTAAAATAAATGAGTGAAAAGACGCCAGGCGGCGTAAAGTTAACGCTTTTTGAAGCCGTTTATTTATACAGCTCGTTCTGGAGGGGGAGTTGGGACGCCTGCCGCGATCGCGGAACGACATTTTTTAATCAGCGCGAATTTAAAAAGCGATGATTGGGCATTTACTGCGAATCCGGCAGTCCATTCCGACGGTTGCGGCAAATAATGTTTCAAAAAGTTTTTAAGCGCCTGTTTTACCGGGCTTTTCTGCGCGCCGGAAGCGCCCTGCATCTGCCCGTCCTTAAAATAATCGTTGAATTGCGCCGTCAGCCGATCGGCGCGTTCGTTATAAACCGCATAAACGTAGAGCGTATCGTTGACGCGGCGGCTTTTGATTAGGTTATAGCAAACGCCGTCTTCCAGGAACTGCCCTTGCGTTTCTTCAAACTCGGTATCTTCGAGGTGAATATAAGCGGAAACGGGAATTTTTAGGACTTTAAACGCGGTTTCGCCTTTTTGATCTAAAGAAATGGTTTTAGCCTGATCTTGTTCAACAGCATAGAGCGCGTAGTACCCGAACGCGTTGTAGAGGATCAGAAAAGCTAATGATAAAGGCGCAAGGCGTTTCATAGAGTCAAAGTTAGAAAAAAATTCTGAAAGGGGTGTTCTTTAATTTTTTGCAAAAATTAAAGAATATCCCTCCCCAGTATCTCCCCCGACTTTGTCGGAAAAGATACTGGGAATCGCTTTGCTAAAATTGCCTTGTAATTCTTATTGGTTGTATGACAATTTTTATGAAATGCTTTCACGCACCCGCGCGCAGGGAGGAGGGGATGGGACGTCTTTTATTTTTTTTGCAAAAAAATAAAAATACATCCCTTTTTCGGACTTTATGTCGTGAAAAGTTCGCGTAATTGAGTTTGATTCAGCCATTTAATTTTTAATGCCACAAAAATTGTCACAGAATCTTCTTATTTTGCTATCTGCAAATAATTGTCTTTTTTGTCCATTGGAACCGTCAGGAGGCGCTCTTCGGAAAGCGTATAATTTCTAAAAATGGACGCCGTGACCTGGATGGGCGTATTGGGTTTGGAGACAAACGTTAAAACAGTCGGGTTCGTCGGACAGTACGGCAAAATAGTAATTGTCTGTACCGTATCGCCGGTTGCCTGGGAAATGGCTTTTACCTTAAAAGTAATCTGCGTGTGGCTGGTCAGCACGTCCTGAGACCGTATATATAAAATATGGGCATCGAATAATTTCATATTTAACGTTTTGGTTTCTCCCCACTTCAGGTCAAACGGGTGCGAGATCCCCGCTGAAAATTGGGCGGCCGTATCCGGCAGGACGACGCCATTTTCGCTGAATTGTGTCCAGTAATATTTTAAGAGCGTGTCCGGCGCTGCGCGCAGCACGAAACTTCCAACCGCAACAGGAAGTTGCGGATTAGGAGCCGACAGCGTAAAAGCGCCGGCGGCGTCGGTGACGGACCTCAGTTCAAGGCTCTGTCCGTAAGCGGAGTACATTGAATAAAATTGCATTGTAACCGGCAGTCCCGCAATCGCTGCGCCGTTGGAAGCGTAGGTAGCCGTCCCGCTGACGGTTACTTTGCCATCCGCAAATTTCCCAAGAACTTCCACGCCGTTATCCGATTTATTACAGGCGGCACAGGTTAAGCAAAGACTGGCGAACAAGGCAAATATTTTTTGCATGATCTAAATTTTTAAGCGAAAGCATTCCTTTTATTCTACATTTTTTTGCCGATCAGCAGCATAAATCCATTATCTTCATGAAAATAGTCGGGGTTTCGGATGCGTATTTGTTTTGTATCCGCCCGGACGCCCAACGACCAGCTTGAATGAGCCTGATATTGAAAATTGACGCCGAGAGAAAATCCGTTATCCGTGTAAGGCGTTTTTATAGGAATCGCCGAATCATTTAT
>JBBRMZ010000037.1:0-26835 GCA_038230555.1 Chitinophagales bacterium | reverse complement strand
TAGAAAAAGACGGCTGGACGATTACGGACGATCCGTTGAAAGTAAAGTCCGGCGACGTGAAAGGAGAAATTGACTTGGGCGCGGAAAAACTGATCGGCGCGGAAAAGGACGGTAAGAGAATTGCAGTAGAAATTAAAGGATTTAGCGCTTCATTTCCTGTTAAAGTTTTTGCCAAAGCTTACGGCAAGTTTAAACTATGCCGATGGATTTTATCCAAACAATCTGATTATCGCGATTTATACCTGGCTATTCCCAAGTTTGCCTATCATTCTTTTTTCCAAAGACCTTTGATCGTGGAAATTATTAAAGTAGAGCATATTAACCTTGTAATATTTGACGAATTACTTGAAGAAGTCTGCCAATGGATAAACTGGTAAATTATAGAAATTGGATTAAGGAACTCTTAACCAATTATGCAGATCATCATTCCAATAAAAAAAAGGACGTCGAAGAAGAATTAATTTTTGACGAGAATCGCGATCATTACCAAATAATGGCGGTAGGCTGGGAGAATCGGCGGCGGGTATATTTTAGTATTTTCCACCTCAATATAAAAGACGGCAAAATCTGGCTCCAGGAAAACAGCGCTGATTATAATATTGTGGACGATCTGCTGGAGCGCGGCGTTCCGCCTTCAGATATTGTCATCGGTTTTTTACCGGCTCATGTTCGGGCGACAACGGAGTTTGCGGTTGCGTAAGGAATTTAAAAGTGTAAGAAAGTAAAGGTTAAATGTCCCGAACTATCCGAAAACCTAAAAGATCGCTTCGAGTCTTAGGTAATATATTTCCCCGATAAGAGATGCGACAAAGATAATCATTGCTGTCCCACGATCCGCCGCGACTAACCCTATAGTTTTGATTGCCTTTTTTTAACCATGGACTTCCATCGTTAGGAGCGCCTTCATAATTCTCATGCCAAAAATCTTCGCACCATTCCCAGACGTTACCGGACATATCATAAATTCCTAATTCGTTGGGTTCTAAGATTCCTATTTTATGGGTGTTGTCGTCTGAATTTTCTTTGTACCAAGCAATTTTGCCGACGTCATTGCTTCCGCTATATTGGTATTCCCGTGTTTTTTTGCCGCCTCTTGCAGCGTATTCCCAATCTGCCTCCGATGGCAGTCGATATTTTTTTCCGGTTTTCCGGCTCATCCAATTGCAGTACGCCGTCGCGTCAAGCCAACTAACGTGGACGACCGGATGGTTATATTCTGAGATAGCACGAAGAAAACCGCCGACGCCGTATTTCCAAAAAACGCCTTTTTTGACCTCCCATTCTGAACCGGTCCAAACAGTACTCGAATCCTCTTTTTCAGCCGTTGTTACGTAGGCCGAATCCTGGATAAAGTCTGCAAATTGGACTATTGTTAGTGGAAATTGACCGATATAAAAACTGTTTATCGTAACGGTATGAATTGGTTTTATGTATTTGCTATCATTACCGCCCATTTTAAAAGCGCCGCCTTCGACGAATACCATTTCAGGTTCTATTATATGGCGGCTTTCTTCCTCTTCTTTTCGGACAGGTTGCGCAATTTCGGGTTGGGAATTATTCGGCGGTATGTCAACTTTTTTTGGCAGGAGTTCTAAAATGGCGTAGTCAATTTGCGATACTGTGCGTTCGTATTCATCCCTGGAAATCCTGTTATTTAGACGTTCCTCCTTAGCGCGCCGGAAGCGGCCGGAAAGCGAAATAGCGCCGTTCAGGAAATCGGGATCATAATCGGCAATTTGTAGACGCAGCAGGGCAACCGCTTCTTCGGTGGCGCCTTGTTCGACATATTGCCGGATGGTTTCGATAAAGTCATTTTTGGATATTGGTCTTGACGGATCAGAAAGAATTGTGTTTATCGAACTCGGTTGTTCGCGCTCGTATTTTTCAATAATCTTTTTTTTGCCGGCTTCTAGGGCCTCAATCGCGTTTCTGGATAAAGCGATTTGATTGCGATAATCTCCTTCAGTAGCGACGCCCGCATTCGGGAGCGCCTCGTAACATTCCGCGATCTTGCGCTTTGCTTTGTTAATCGCTTTATCTATTTCGTTTATTTCAAATAAGTCGTGATCGGAAAAATTGAGCATAACGTAAAAGGAGCGGCTGGGTCGTTATTAAAAAAACAAAAATAAGAAAAAATCAATACATAAGCATTTTAGCCTTATATATTTTGCCTGGATCAGAATTTTACAATAAAAAAGCCCCCAACGCCGAGGCGTCAAAGGCTTCATTAAAAAACCGATCTAAAACTCAAAAGTCTTTGGCTGTTCGCTTTTAGCCGGTAATGATTTGATGGTCAATTGATAACCTATTCCTTATGCGAATAATGGGTCGAAAAAGTCCAAAATGGCGCCGCAACAATAAACCCGAAAATCAGAAGCGGATACAACGGGAGAATAGCCCCTTTTATCCCTAAATCCCGACCGGACGTCCGTATATCATATAACCAACCGCCCGTTATTCGTCAACCCCCTGAGTCACATATAAGGCACATATAAGGCACATATAAGTCAGGTATGAGTCATGTCTGAGTCATGTCTGAGTCAGGTATAAGTTACGTCTGACCTCCACTAAGAATGTACCTGGTTTAGGGGGAAGGTTGAACTAAAAAATGCTTCAAAAACGCCGTACACCTAATGTTTTAAAATTGAATATCTGCAAAAGATAGCTCGTATTTAGCCGCTAATGCCATTTTTAGCCCATTATTCGCATTCCTTATTCTATTTTAATCATTTTACGGACGGCGCTTTGTCCGCCCGCGTCCAGCCGGTAAAACAGGACGCCTTGCGCGGATAAGGCGTCGGCGTTCAGACGGATCTCGTTATAGCCTTGCTGAAAATTATTCTGTTGCATATAGAGCAACCTACCGGTTGCGTCAAACACGGTCAGTTTCGCCGGTTCTGCATTGGGCAGCGAAAAGCCGATGCGGGTGGCGTCGTCGAACGGGTTGGGTTGGTTAGGGTAAAGGGCAAAAGCGTCGTTGGCGGCGGAGCGAAATTGCAGGCGGACAGCTTGCGGTTCGCCGTTGGCGGCGTATGCTTCGGCGAGGGTCAGGTTGGAGCCTAACGTGGTCGTCGCGCTCAACGGGCCGCTTTTTTTAGCTTTCAGAACGACGCTGAACAGCATCGCCGGGTTACCGCCGCCGGTCGCGCCGTTCCAACTGATGGTCAGGTCGTTTTTAAAGATCCCGACGTTGGCGTCGCTGAAATTAGGCAGGTCGCCTGGGATAATTTCTAAAACTTCCGCGTTGTTGAAATGCAGCGTAAACTGGAAGCCGGCAGCGGAAAATGCCTCGGCGGTCAGGTGCAGCGTATCCGTTTTGCCGGCTTCCAACATCCGGTCTTCCGCCTGGATTTTGAGCGCGCTGAATGCGTGGCGGGTTTCCGTATTCACAAGGCCGTTTGGATGCGCTGTGCCGTTAACGTCGCCGATTTTAATACCGATAAAGTTAGCCTGCGCGTTGGCGGGAATATTCATTAAAGCAATATTTTCCCGAAAATCTTCGGCAAAGGGATTATCGGGGTATTGGAACACATATTTTTTATCGACGAACCGCCAAGAGGAATTATTTGGAAAAGCGGGAATGATGTGCAGAATTAGTTTGCGCATCTGCAACATATCCACGGCGCTGATATCGCCGTCGCGGTTAACGTCGGCTGCGATCAGTTTATATGGAGAATTCAGGAGTTGAACGCCCAAAATATGTTTGCTTACCAAGGCGATATCAAAAGTCGTGACGCCGTTCAGCGGCAGTTCGTTATTGGCGGCGGTAATTTGATAGGTCTGTCCAAGGCGGAGATTGGCGACGCTAAAAACGCCGTCGGCCAGCGTGCTGTATTCGCTCGCCCAGGCGCCTGAGGCGTCATGTGCCGTGACAGTCGTATGTTGAACAGTCTGCTGATTTTCGGTTTCCACGTCGCCGCTGACGACGGCGCTTTGAATGATCGTCCTACAGGCTTGTTGAAGGTTGTCCTGGACGGTAACATGGGCAACGCAGAAATCGGCGTTGCCGGCGTCGTCCATCGTCCAGAGTTCGACGGGAACGGTTTTGTCCTGATCGTCGCAGGTAAAAGAAATGGATTTAAAATCCTTACCCGCGACGGCGACCGGATACGTATGCGCGCTTTCGCTCGCTTTAACGACGACCAGCCTTTTATTAAGCGAATCGACGGCCGTGCAATTGTCCGAAAGGTTGGACGCCAGCAGGTCGGTCGCCATGACGGTCGCCCGGCCCGTTCCGTCGGCCATACGCGCCAGCGAGGCGTTGATGTCGCGGCAAATGATGGTTGGTTTTTTAGCGTCCCGAGCCGTGACCGTATAGGCGCAGAAGGCGGTATTTCCGCAAGCGTCGACGACCTGCCAGTTAATTTTATAGGGAATTTTATAGGCAAGGGACGCCTGCAAAATCTGAGCGCCGCCGGATAAGACCGTTGTTCCGTCGGGCGCGGTCATTGTCCAGTGATAAGTAAGCGGGGAACCGGAAGGCTGACCTCCTTTGCAAAAATCGGACGCCCGCAAGGTATCGTTAAAAAGCGCCAGGCAACCGGAAGCGGACAGATCATTCACCGTTTTATTTGGAGGGCAAACGACAACTGGCGGAACGGTATCGATAATTTTGATGATCTGCGTATAACAAACGATCCCATCCGAATACGAATTTACGGCTCCCGGCGCTTTCGGGTCGTAACCGGGGGCGACGATGCCGTCGGCGTCGCGGAAAAGGCGGTCGCGCGGAGTTACTCCGACAGGCCGGGGCAGGTTTTGCCAGGCCGGTTGATTGTGGGTCGCCCAGGCGGAATCGCTGTGGACGTCGCCCGCCAGGGGCTGTCCGTAGCAAACGCCGGTAAAAATTACGGAACTATTATTGATGTTGTATTTACACCAGTCAATGACGGCGATCCGGCGCAGGATTTTAAAACAGGCGTCCGGCGCGCCGATAATGGTATCGTCTTTTACCTGGACGCCAATGACGCCGCAGCCATTATTGACAATATGCCCGTCGGCAGTCGGCGGATTGTTTAACATCCGGTTCCGCAGCGAGTCCGCTGAAATGACGTCGCTGAAACAAGTAAGGATCAGGTCGTCGGGAAAATCAACCGTAAAGTCCGAAACGGGCGTTATGGTGATGGTTTGCGAACAGGAATCTTTTAGCCCGGTCTGGCCCGTCGCTACCCAACGCCGCACGATGGTCCCGGTTTTACAATTATCAAGGCTCTGGACGACGGCATAAACAGTATCATGGACGCCGCAGTTGTCGGTAAAAACGGCGCGGCCAAGGGATTCGAGACCGGCGGAATCCAGTTGCGTACAACTGATTTTTTTATCAGCAGGAGCAATGCAGGTAGGATGTATTTTATTTTCGACGATTGCCTGAACCATGCAGTCGTTGAAATTGCCCGCGTAATCCGTGACGCGCATAGCTATGAGAATGCTGGCGGGCGTCAGGTCGCGACAGTCAAAAATAACCTGATCGTAAAAAGCGGGATCAGGATTTGCTATTTGCAACCCGTTGACGTCGCTGACGGAGATTCGCCTGACCTGGAGGCTGGAAATCCCGCAATTATCGCTGCTACCTTCGTCGAAAGCGCGGGCATAGATGGAAGCGGTTCCGTCTGAACTTATAGAAACTTTTAGCGTCTGGACGCAGGCGGGAGCGGGTTTAATATTATCGCGGACGTGAACAATGAACGTTTTTTTTGCAAGCGCATATCCGCAGGCGTCTGCGGCGGTAAACGTGGCCGTAAAATCGCCCTGCTGGCCGTAAATGGCGTCGAACACAAAAGTCGTTTCTCCGGTTGAGGCGTTGAAGGAAGCGGCGTTGCGGAGGACGATCCGCGTATCGTTGGCGCTGACGGTTACGGGACCGCCCGTGCAGTTCGGGTCTTTAGCGACGAGTGTGAAAATAGCTTTACCCCCGCAATCGCCCGCCGAACCCAGCGCCCAGACGTCCTGCAGCGTTCCGGCGCTTTGGGCGCCGTTTTGTATAAAATAGCCGTCGAAAACGACGCTTGTATCGACCGAAGCCAGCGAACGCGTAACCGGGTCGGCGTAAAACTGCGTAAATGACGCCCTGACCGTCGGCGGCGTTTTATCTAAAACTTTTATGGTCTGTAAGCAGGTTTTCGGCGCGGCGTTGGAACAAACGTCGACGATGGTCCAGGTACGCCAAATCTGGAAACTACCCTTGCAGAGCGGAACGGTTTTGTCTTCATAGGAAACGGCGAGGTTGCAAATGCTTGCCGTCAGCGGATACCGGTCGCCCTGCGTTAAAAAGTCGCCGTCAATATCATAAATCGGGTAACCGGTTGTTTTTGGCGTCAGGTCGGCGCTTTCCGTGCAGTTAAAAGTTGCGTCGGGCGGACAAAGTATATGATTGATATTGGCTTTGCGGATAAAAATTAACTGTTCGCAGGTAGAAGAGGTGCCGGCGGTCGTAGTCAGCGTAAAAATGCGGTCGATGACCTGGATAATATCGTTAAAAGGCGGAAAAGTATGCGCGGAGCCGATTCCGGAAGGCAGCGAAGTAAACGGCGCCGAACAATTTTGATCGTAGGTAACGTCGCGGTAATTAATGGAAGCGGGCGTGCAATCGGAAACCTGCGGCATGCCCGTCAGCGAAGCCAATGGCGAAACCGACGCCGGTATCTGAACGCAACTTAGCGTAACGTCCGGAGGGCAGGACGCAAGGGGCGCCTGCTTGTTTTGAAACAAAATATAGCCCGTGCAAACCGAACCCGAGCAAGGTTCCGTAATTTTATATTGCAGGGTTTTTCCTTTATATAAATAAGGCAAACCCAACGGATCCACGCCGTCCACAAGGATGGAATCGACGCCCGATTCAAATACATAACCGTCTCCGCGGATCAGTTGCAGCTTCATATCCGAAGCGCCTGTGCGGGCGCCGACGAGCAGGTCTTCCACCCGCAGACCGGCAACGCAATTTACGTTGAGCGAAACATTGAGGTTTCCAATACCGGCAAGCGCGGTCTGGCGAATATAAACGATCTGCTCTACCGTTTGAATGCAACCATTGGCCGTCGTTTCTGTCGCTTTGACAGAGAACGGTCCGTCGCCGTTGTATAAATTTTTCCATTGGACGGCCGCAGAAGAGGGTGAAATCTGGGTAAGGGCTCCCCCGCCGCTTAAAGTCCAGGCGTAGGTACTGGTTGACAAAGCGCCTGAAATTATGTAACCGGAATTGGCCTGCGGGCAAACTAAACCCGGCCCGGCAATTTTTATACTGGAGACCGCATAAACGGAAAAAACGCCCGCAACGCGCGCGCTGACCCCGTCGCTACATTCGCACTGCGCATAAAATGTAGTCTGGCTGGCAAAATTCGGATCGACGAATCCAGCGATTAATGGATTAAATAATGCGCCGACTCCAATGGGTATTCCCCCAACGGCGGCGCTCCACCAGGTAATTCTGGGCTGGGCGCCGTCGGAGCATATTCCGCAGACGGCGCGAAGACCGCCGTTGCGCGGGCTGGAGCCAAACTGGCAAACGCCGTCGTTGGAGACGACCGGCGCGGGAATCATCCCGGTTATATCCGGACGGACAATATCTTTATCATGAAAAAAGATTGTATTCAATCTGCAACCAGAGAACGCAGCGAATGGCGCTGCGGCGCGTATACCGTTTAAATTGAATAAGACGAGCGCCAGGAACGGGAGAACGACCGGGAGAAGCGGATTGGACGGGCGCCAACGCGAACGGGCTGGGAGGCTTAGTAGTCTCCGCGCCGGAATCCTGTAAAAGGATAAAGCGAGGTTGTCCGTTTTTCTCATAGTACGATTAAATTGTTTGAGGCAGAAAAGAACAAGCCGCTCAGCCGACGGCGCGTTGAAGAACGCCCGGCTGCAAACAACTAAAAACATACCAAAAAACCGGCAGGAAGCCTGAGAGGGGAAGAAGGCGTACCTTTAACGAATAGTTTTAGCGAAGCCGGTTTTGTTGGGAAGCTTTGAATCGGATAAGCGTTCGCCAAATTCTGTTACCGTTGACCGGGTTCTGTTCGTTTGTTCATTGATCAAACAACAGGACGACCGGGTTTTCTCAGATTCTATCACGTTGATAACATATAAATTTATGCCAAAATAACTGCCGGCGAAGGCTATACCTTAACCCGTAAAACCGTATATTGCCAATAATTTATTAAAATAATTAAATATAAAATTTATTAGGGGCAAAACTACTTTAGCGCCATGCTATTAAATAGTATTTATTAATCTCATTCAAATGATCTTTGAAATAAAAAAATTTACTAAAAATATATTATTATTTATAATTACCCTTTTTACGGTATATTCCGAAGGTTGTATAAAGAACAGCGCCCGCTCCTCCTCCGACGCCGCCTCGCCGTTACCGAAAGATTATAAAGCGCCCAATCTTCTATCTTTTAATAATTATTGGTCTGGCGGAAAAGCCGAGCTGAGCACCTATTCGCTTCAGCAATTCCTCGACGGCGAAATGCGCGACGGCGGCTCCGCAGAACTCATTTTTGTGACGGAAGATTTTTCCAACGCGCGGCAGGTAAAACTGGACGACCCTTCTAAATCGCCGCGCGACAAGGTAAGCGTGTTAAAAATGAACGAGATCCGGCGGTTTACGTCTGGTTTATCCGATTTTACAATCATGGAATCCGTTTTTACGCCCGTCGATCTGGCCGCAAAACCTTATTCGCTTAAAAGTGTTTGCTCGACCTTAGGCGTGAACGGCCAAACTTTTGCACAGTTGAATTTCCATGACGACGGCATACAACTTCGCCATTTTTCTTATTTCGAAAAAGAAGGGGATAATACCGTCTATTTACCCAAAGCAATCTATGAAGACGAACTGATTAATCGTATCCGGCTGGATCCGGCGAGCGTGCCGACGGGCGCGGTGCGCATGATTCCCTCGCTCATTTTCAGTCGCCTGTTCCGTCAGCCGTTAAATGTCGAGGACGCAACCATTGAAATCGTCGACGGAGAAAAGGAAAGTAAAACGCTCCGGATTCATTATCCCGATCTTCAACGCGACGTTCATATTAATTACGCCGCCGGGTCGCCTTACCAGATCCGGCAATGGGAAGAACTGGACAAAGGGAACTTAAAGATGAAGGCTGTTCTTAAAAAAACGATTCAGACCGATTTGAATAGACAAAACAAGGTCTCCGTTGTACGGCGCGATAGTCTAAATCCTGCCCGGTAATAAGAATTAAACGTCATAAGAAATTTCCACCTCTTCTGTCAGCGCGCGCGACTGGCAGGTAAGAATATAACCTGCGGCCACTTCGTCTTCATCAAGCGCAAAACAAGCGTCCATTTTTACTTTTCCTTTAATGATTTTAGCCATACAAGTCGAGCAGGCGCCGGATGTGCAGGAATACGGCGGATCCAGTTTAAGGCCTATGAGGACGTCCAAAATGGTTTTATCGGGCGGTAAGGAGGCTTCTATTCGTTTTCCGTCAAGATGGGCAACCAGGCGGGCGGTCGTTAAAATGCTTGAGGCCGAGCCTGTGTCAATGGGATGCGACAGAAAATGCTCGGTATGAATATGCTTTTTGTCGACACCCTGCGCGAGCAGAATCTCTGCGGCGATTTCGGGCATGGCGCCAGGTCCGCAAATAAAATATTCAGATATTTTTGTTCGCGCCGGATGTTCGCGCAGAAAAGTTTCGATGGCCGCTTTCCCGATACGTCCTGTTTTTCCCGCCCACGCGATGGTCGGTTTCTTAAAAAAACCGCCCAGGCCGCCCGCTTTGGTTTCTTTGGGCTGGCTGAGCGTATATTCTACGAAAAGTTGTCCGGCGTATTTCTGTTGTAGCGCGTCGAGCGCGTCTTTAAAAATAATGGAATCTTCGTCGCGATTTCCATAGAGGAGATAAACGACGCTTTGCGGCTCGACTTCAAGAATGTTCTTCAGGATAGATTTCAACGGGGTAATACCGCTACCGGAACCAAGCAGGTAATATGTTTTGCGGTTTTCGGGGTTTAGTTCCGTAAAAAACCTGCCCTGCGGAGGCATCACGTCGACGACGTCGCCGACTTTAATCTTTTCGGAAATATAACTGGAAACCGCGCCTTTGGGAATACGCTTGACGGTCACGCGCAGATCACGCTCAAAGGGGGCGCTCGACATGGAATAAGCGCGGCGTACTTCTTCGCCGTCGATGTGAAAACGGAGCGTCAGGTATTGCCCATGCGAATATTTAAAAATTTCCTGTAGATCTTTCGGTACGTTAAAACTCACCGAAACGGCGTCGGCAGTTTCTTTGACAATTTTACCGACGGTCAGCGGGTGGAAAGTAGCGCTCATTAATGTATTTAGTTGAGTGATGCGAAGGGTTGAGAACGGGCGCAAATGTACGGCGTCTTATGCAATTCTGGTAGAATGGGCCGATAATCTGAAATAGCGTCGGTTATTATTTTTCCAGCCGTCTTATGTTAACGGGCGTTCATCGGTTGGGAAACGTCGTTGGCCAAAAAAACTTTCTTTCTTTAGAGCAGGCGCGCAACTTTGCGTTTCTTTTTTTGTCTCTATCGGGATTGTAACAAATTTAGATTCCGGTCGTCTTTATCTGAATTCCAGATGTTTCCGTACGTAAATAATATGCTAAAGCGCATGAAAAACCGTTTATTTCTATTTTTCTGTTTTCTTGCTTTCCTAATTTCCTTTACGCCCGACTCCGCGCGCGCAGGCGATGCTGCCGCTCCTGCGGATTCGCTGCTGCGGAGAATAGGGTTTGCTACCCGAACGACCGCGCCCGTCAAAATAGACGGCGTCCTTGACGAGCCGGAATGGCAAACCGCCCATCCCTTTAACGATTTTATTCAGCTCGAACTGAATCCGGGTAAACCCTCGCAACAGAAAACCGACGTCAGGGTTCTTTATGACGATAAGTTTATGTATATCGGCGCCACCCTCTTTGACCCGCATCCCGACAGTATTTTGAAAGAACTCACCCAGCGCGATAACATCGGCAACGACGATTATTTTGCCGTGTTCTTCGATACTTATAAAGACGGCGTTAATGGTTTTGGCTTTTTTGTTACGGCGGCGGACGTTCAGGGAGACGCTAAATATTATCCTCCACAAGGCGACGATAACGGCAACGGCAACGGCGGCGAAGATTTTAACTGGAGCGCCGTCTGGAGAAGCAAAGCGCGGATCACCGACAAAGGATGGGTAATTGAAATGGCTATACCCTATTCGGCCATACGCTTCCCCAAAGTTAAAGACCAGCATTGGCGGATCAATTTTATGCGCTCTATTCGCCGTTCCCGCGAAAAATCTTTCTGGAACCTTGTTGATAAAAACATCAATGGATTCGTTAATCAATGGGGCGATCTCGAGGGCGTCCAGAATATACAATCGCCCGTGCGGTTGCAGGCGACGCCTTTTATAGCGACCTACCTGACCGACTACCATGATAAAACGGCCGCGCCCGTCAATCAATGGGGCAAAAGTATCACCGGCGGCATGGACGTCAAATACGGAATCAACGACGCCTTTACGCTGGACATGACCCTTATCCCCGATTTCGGGCAGGTCCCTTCCGACCCAAAAGTGCTGAACCTGACGCCATTTGAAGTGAAATATGACGAATACCGCCCTTTTTTCACAGAGGGCGTGGAGTTATTTAATAAAGGTTCATTTTTCTATTCAAGGCGCGTAGGCCAGCCGCTTCATTATTATGACGTCGCCAACAACCTCAATACCGGCGATACGATTATGAGCAATCCATCGACGGCTCAACTCTATAACGCCACCAAAATTTCGGGCCGGACGAGTGGCGGTCTGGGAATTGGACTGTTTAATGCTACCGCCGGACAGACTTACGCCGTAATCCGGGACGCCGAAGGTAAAGACCGGACTTATCTGACCAACCCGTTGACTAATTACAACGTGCTGGTTCTGGATCAAAATTTAAAAAACAATTCTTATATTTCGCTAATCAATACCACCGTCTGGCGGGAAGGGAATGCCGACTATAACGCTAACGTCACGGGAACGGCTTGGGATTTTAAGGATAAAAAAAATCTATATACTTTCAATGGAAACGCCGGATTGAGCCAGCTATATTATCCGGGTAGTACTTCGCTGGGTTTAAAATATCAAATGAATTTTGCGAAGGCCAGCGGGAAATATCAATACCAGGTTTGGAACTGGCTGATCGGCAGGGACTATCAACAAAGCGACCTGGGCTATGAGCGCGCGCCCAACAGCGTAGATTATGGATTTTGGAACGGCTATTTTATGAATGAACCCCATGGAGCTTTTAACCAGGTCCGCGTCAACGGGTATTTTGATTATTCCACATTGCAGCAGCCCAATGTCTACTCAGGCTTCGAAACCGGCTTTAACACTTTCTTTCTCACCAAAAAGTTAATCGCTTTTGGACTTAGTATGAACGCCAGCCCGTTCGCTCAACACGATTATTACGAACCCCGGACGTCCGATTACAGCCGATTTTTTCTACGCCCTGCCAGCGTCGCTTTTGGCCCTTTTCTATCTACCGATTACGGAAAGCCATTTGCCTTTGATCTGCAATTTTTTAACCGGATACATGACGCCCCGGGCAGAGACGGTCTGGACGCCGAATTTACGCCGCGCTACCGCCTAAACGATCATGTTTCTTTGAAATGGGATCTTCAATATAATCCGCGGTTTAATTATGTCCGCTATTCGACGGTCGACGCCGCTTCCATGGGTTATACCCCCGCGCTAGATAATGAAATTCTCTTTGGGAAATACGATCAATCGACCGTAGTGAACGCGCCTTCTTTAGACTGGAAGTTCAACAGTTCGGCTTTCCTGACTTTCCGGCTTCGCCATTACTGGTCGAAAGTGCGATATAAAGAATTTTACACGCTCAATCCCGACGGAACCCTGAGCGCCCCGCTGGCTTACCGGGGTGAAAGCCCGCAAGGCGCGCGGCTGAACGATATTAATTATAACCTTTTCAACCTCGATCTTGTGTTCGACTGGCGTTTTTCTCCGGGCAGCGATTTTATCATAACCTATAAAAACGTTATCCAGGGAACCGAAGGAGACACGCAAAAAGACTATTTTTTTAACGCGGGCCGGCTGACGGATAATCCGCAACTACATACGCTGTCGCTAAAAGTAGTCTATTTTCTGGATTACCTGTCCTTTAAAAAGCGGGGCTGAAAAACCGGCGGGAGTAAGACGCGATCAATCGGATCTGTACGCGGAAGGAGGTTAAAGATGAAAATAAAAGGTTTATTTTTTGAATAGTGGGCGAACAGGAGCGCTGTCCAACGGTATTTTAAAATCGGGCTTGACGGGCTTTTCCGGCTTTTTGATGAGCGTAGCGCTGTCCACAGCCAGATTCGCGCGCGTCATAATGATCGAATCGGCCATTTTATTGGCTTTTTCATAGACCGTCGCCATGCACTCCGCCCGCCTGCGCGCCCGGTAACTTTCGACGGTTATTTTCACTTCTTTTTGTATAAGCGCTTGTTTTTCTTTTTGAACGTCCCGGCAGCCTGCAAAGACGAGCGCGAACGCAACAAATAGACGGACGCTTATGCTGGTTAGCTTTGGTGTTAAGCGCATAACGCCTATTGCGCTTTTAATTTTCCTGTTTCAATCAGTTTTTCTTTCACCGAATAGATGAAATCAAGATCAATTTCCAGAATATAAGCAATTTCTACTTCAGAAAGAGCAGACTTTAATAAAAGTCGCTCAATATCTTCCGCCTTACCTTCCGCCTTACCTTCCGCCTTACCTTCCGCTTTTCCTTCAGCTTTTCCTTGTTTAATAAGCCGCTCATAAGCTGATTCGACAACTTCCATGACTTCTGTTTTCATATTTAATGATAAATTTTTATCGGATAATTCCCTCCATTCTTCACGGCTCAACGACGAACGTTGAGCTAAATAAACCGTGAGCGCTTGTTTAAGTTGCACTAACTGCGGATAAAGCTCGCCAAATTTATAGAAAGAAGGGAAATGACGCTCAATAAAAGAGCGGTTGTCTCCTCTTTTCATAGCCAGCATCATCGCGCCTAACGTAGAAAACTCTGAAAGCCCCAATATTTCCCGGTCATGTATCGACTCCAAAGATATTAAAATATAATCAAAAGAAGGGACAAATCGTTCCAATTCGAGGTCAAAATCTTCAAAACTTTCAGAAAATGGTTTTTTGATCCAAGGCGTCTTTCCTTGATAGAAAACAATAGGCATGACGAAACTCAGGGCTTTATTTTCCTGGCGATTTTTCTCCCAAATGGCCAGTAGATATCGAAATAATTGCTCATAGATGACGGGATCGGGAACGCTTTTGTGTTCAAAAAGCAGGACAATTGTAATTTTTCCTTTTTTAGTTTTCCAGGTCGCGCGATAAACAACGTCCGAAAAATATTCCGCCAAAATACCTGAAACATAATTGGAATTATCTAAAGTCAGGCTCTCCGCATCTAATTGTAAAGCCAGTTCTTTAGGTAAAAGGTGTTCAATAAAATCTACTGCGGTAGGCTTTGCCTGGAAAAACACTTTAAACAACTTATCGTTGGCGCGGACGATGAAGGGTTTGTCAGTCATAGTATGATGTTATATAAAAAGGCCAAGATGTAAGAAAATGCCGACGCAAGGGGTTAAGATTTGCGCGGCAGCGGACGCCGCATTATTACTTACGGATTATTTCTCGCCGCTCTGAACTATATTCTTACAATCAACTTTTTTATAGATTTCCTTAAAGGCCGCTTTAGCGGGGTCTTTCATCACCTCGACGCCGTTTTTGTCCATTAAAGGGCCAATTTTTTGCGTCAACTCGTTGGCGCTGATTTTGAAAACGACTTCCTCTTTTTGGTCGTTCCCTTCGATGGTATATGCATAGAGCGCCGTGATAATATCGCCGGATTTTTTGCCCGCGAGCGTTCCGGCCGCGCCGTCTTTTTCCCAGGGCGCCCAGATCATTGTTCCGGTTACGCTGTCGCCGGTCATAACGAGCTGGACGGTGTTCAGGTCTTTTTTGAAGCGTTTTTCGAAACAAAGCGTGTCGCTGTGAACGACGGGAGCGGCCGGTTTTTCAGCGGCTTCCGTAGGCGCCGATCCGGTAGTCGCGGCGGAATCCGGTTTCATAGCCGCCGGCTTTTGGTCGGCGCTGCCAGGGGAATTGCAGGAAAAGAAAATAAGGGCTATGCCGGAGCAAAAAATGAAAGGTTTCATATATTAAAATTTGTTAAAAAATAAGAAGGCTTTAACGCGTATAATTTGGAGATTCCTTAGTGATTGTGATGTTGTGCGGATGGCTTTCGCGGTAGCCGGCGCTGGTCATGCGGACAAATTTTGCCTGTTGCATCGCTTCGATGTTGGCTGCGCCGCAGTAGCCCATGCCCGCGCGGAGGCCGCCCATGTATTGGATCATTACTTCTTCCAGGCTGCCCTTATACGGGACGCGACCCTCAATACCTTCGGGAACCAGCTTTTTGATATCGTCCTCGACGTCCTGGAAATAGCGGTCTTTGGAACCCACTTCCATGGCGCCCAGGGAACCCATGCCGCGGTATACCTTGAATTTTCTGCCGTCGAGCAGTATCGTTTCGCCGGGCGCTTCTTCGACGCCTGCAAACAACGAGCCTGCCATGACCGAACTGGCGCCGGCGGCAATGGCTTTCGCAATATCGCCGGTGTAGCGTATGCCGCCGTCGCCGATGATCGGCACGCCGCTGCCTTTTAGGGCTTCGGCGGCTTCGTGGATGGCCGACAGTTGTGGAACGCCGACGCCCGCCACGACGCGGGTCGTACAAATGCTACCCGGCCCGACGCCCACTTTAACGCCATCGGCTCCCGCTTTGACGAGGGCCAGGGCGCCTGCGCCGGACGCGACGTTGCCGCCGATGATCTCCAGGTCGGGGAGACGTGTTTTAGTCCGGCGAACCGCTTCGAGAACGTAAATGCTGTGGCCGTGGGCGGTATCGATCACCACCACATCCACGCCGACGTGCACAAGGGCGTCGATACGCTCGTCCATATCGGCAGTAACGCCGACGGCGGCGCCGACGACCAGCCTGCCCAACGAGTCTTTGCAGGCGTTGGGATAATCCTGGACTTTCATAATGTCTTTATAGGTAATGAGGCCGACCAGTTTATTATGATCGTCTACGACGGGAAGTTTTTCTATTTTTTTCTCCTGAAGTTTCACTTTTGCCTGTTCGAGCGTGGTGCCGACCGGCGTGGTGATGAGATTAAGGGTGGTCATGATCTCTGTGACCGGACGGGAGCGCGATTTTTCAAAGCGCAGATCGCGGTTAGTGAGGATACCAATAAGTTTGCCGCGGTCGTCGATGATGGGAATGCCGCCAATACTAAATTGCCGCATCAGGTCGAGCGCGTCGCCCACGCAGGCGCTGGCAAGCAGCGTGACGGGGTCGATGATCATGCCGCTTTCGGAGCGCTTAACGCTGCGCACTTGGGCGGCCTGTTCGGCGATGGTCATGTTTTTATGAATGATTCCTACGCCGCCCTGTCTCGCAATGGCGATGGCCAGTTGTTTTTCCGTTACCGTATCCATGGCGGCGGAGATCATGGGCGCGTTGATACGAATACGCCGCGTGAGTTGGGTGGATATATCTACTTCGCGGGGAAGGACTTCGGAGTAGGAAGGGACGAGCAATACGTCGTCAAAAGTAAGGGCTTCGCCTACAAATTTGCCGGAACTTAATTTTACAATTTCCATCCGCAAAGTTATAAATAAAGGCAGAAAAAAAGGCAGAGATAGCGTCGAAGAGGAATTGTTTTTGTTATTTTTTTTCGCCTGCCGGACTGTCCGGCGCGTTTGAAGCGGGCGTTTTTAAAAATAATCTTTTTTGCGCGTAGTCCAGTACGGCGTCGCAGGTGCTCAGAATGTCAGCTCCTAGGATTCCCTGCACGTCGGCGTTGACGCCTTTAAGCGCTAGATTTTCGCGGACTTTGCTCAGATCCATTGCATAAAGTACGGGCGGATCTATGACGCAGGCTCCTATTTCAAAGCCGACGCAGGAAAAAAGATAAATATCCAACAGCGTGTCGCCTACTCCGCCGGCCTGCATATCCTGCAATTCCAGTTCGACGCCCAGGTTGCGAATATAGCCGAGGTCCAAAACGGTACCGGATGCGCCCGTGTCGACGATCAGGCAAACCGGACGTCCTTCCATCATCGCCTGTATTTCAAAATGGCCGACGCCGTTGAGGATCAAAGGGACGGAGATAAAGCCTTTGGCGGTCAGAAATACCTCAAGGTCTGTCATTATCCGATACTAAGTCCGCGTTGACGAAAGTAAGGTTGCAATAATTTTTGGTCGAAAGCGAGCAATAAGGCCGCGCTGGCGGTTAATCCCAAAAGATAGATCGACCATCTGCCGGAAAGCGCGGAAAGGTAAATTTGCCAAAGGCGCGCGCCCTGGGTCAGAACATATTGAAACACCCGAGGAGTCGCGTCGGCAGAAACGGCGGAAGCCGGAGAAAAAAGCGCTGTTGTAAGAGCGACGCAGCACAGGGCTCCGACAATGAATGGAAACCAGCGCGGAAACGGACGCGTTTTTTGAATCGCTGGTTTTAATTTTTCTAATATATTTTCTGTAAAACGGAGAGAGGGCGATTCAAGCGGCAGTTCATACAAAGCGGATTCCAGCGATTCAAAAAACTGAAAACGACGCCGGTAGTCGGCGTCCGTCTGTAGCTGACGGCGATGGCGGTCGATCAGTTCCCGCGATGCGGCTGCGTCTATGATTTCTAATATTTCGTCGTTCGTTATCATTTCTCGTAAATTTAGTATTCTGAATTTATTTAACCAATAAACGCTTTAAAATAAATTTTTTTCTTCTCCTTTTAGCATATTTTGCAACGCCTCGGCTAACCTTTTGCGCGCGCGGTGTATTTTCACTTTGACGGTGTTGGTTTCGACGCCCGTTGTTTGGGCTATTTCTTCCATTGATAATTCTTTCAGGTAGAAGAGCGTAATAAATAAAACATCGTCCGGCGAAAGTTGTTGGAGTGCTTTCTGTATAAAATACTTTTGCTCCCGCGCTTTTGTCTGATCGGCGGAAAGTTCGCCGGTCATCGTTCGGGCTTCGTCGAGTTCGTCGACTGGAATTTTCTTTTTTTCTTTCTGCGATAGGGCTGCGTTGAGTACGATCCGATAAAACCAGGTCGTAAATTTCGACTGATTTTGAAAAGTAGGCAGCGCTTTAAAAGCCCGTATAAAAGCGTCTTGGGCGGCTTCCTCGGCTTCTTCGCGGTTATTCAGGACGCGGAAAGCGAGGGTAAAAGCAAAATCTTTATGGCGGTCGACGAGCGCGCGATAAGCGGCGTCGCGCTCGCGGTTCTGTAAAATCCGCTCTATTAACGCAAAATCGTCGATATATTTGTTATCCGCTTTCACCAAGTGAGCTATCAACTATTAGCCGTAAGTTATACTTTATTATTTATAAACAAATTAGGTAAATAAGCGTCGGCATTTTTTACAGACAATTAGTTATATTCCATTGGACAGGGGGAACGTCCTACAGGTTACAGGGCGATGAAAAAGAAAGGCGCCGGTTTGCCGCAAAAATAATCAGGGGTTTTTGTGTTTAAATGTAACCTAATTTAAAGTCGGCGGGTCATAATATGGAGTTTTAGCAAGAACAACTTTTGCAGCTATTTATATTTATCATTCTTAAAAAAATACTTATGAATCCTGGTTTAGCGGCGGTTTTAATTCCAATATTGGTTCCGCTTGGTTTATTTACTTATTTGGCAGTCCTGCGTTATTATCAAAACGTGGAGCGGATGGCGATGATCGAGAAAGGATTGAATCCTGTGATAGAATCAGAACCGAAAAGGCGCGACCCCCGCGGCCCCGGCAGCTCTTTTTGGGCCTTGAAATGGTCGCTGGTATTAATCGGCGTCGGTCTTGGTTTGTTGCTGGGCAATATTATCGGGGCGTTTTTACCGGATAAGTTTGAGTCGGACTTTAAGGCGGGAATTATTTTTGGATTAATTATGGTCTTTGGCGGAGGCGGTTTATTTATTTCTTATATGTTGGAAATGGCGCACAAAAGCCGTCAAAAGGATCCGACGGATCATCAGGACATAGTCTGACGTCAAAATAAACAAAAGTAAATAACTTTCTAAGAGTGACGACCAAGAAAAAGAGAGGGCTATGCGTACGACGCATAGCCCTCTTGAATTTTGAAATCAGGTCCTTCCCGGTTGAATTAACGGTATCTGGCTTTAGCTCTGGATTTATTGGCCGCCCGCGATTCATTCATCGCGACAATGCCGAAACTACAGGAGACGACGCAAACGATAGCAAAAATTAACATGGCGATTAAAATTTAGTAAGTAAAAATGGTTTTAGAATAGGAGCGATAAATATATGAGTATGGAAAATGTGCAGAAGAAGGCCGGATAGCAAAGAGAAGCGCTGGCCGCTGATAAACAAAGTTATAGAAATATATATTAAAAGTCAAGGGGCAAAATCGTAAATCTTAATTTTTTATTAAATATTAGCTATAAGAGGCTCCAACAAACTGAAAAAAGAAAACAGAGATTTGCTCTATGAATATATATTAAACGTTTTTATGAAACTGCATATTAGCGGGAGAATAAAAATTTATATTATTTTTTGTTCTCAACGATATTAACCAAACGCGCATTTGTTAAAGTTGTTTAAAAAATTTAACTTTTTGTTCCGTTTTCGTAATGATTAGCCGTAGGGTTTGCAGCTGCGGAAACGCGGTTTTTATGTTTGATAGGTTAGTTTAAGAATTAAAATTTCTATTTTGGAAATTAAAAACTTTATATCAATATTTATATTGTTATGTTTATTAAAATCTACTAAACCACTTTTTTTCGATCTTTTATTTTAAAGAAAAATGCAGTTTTCCCATTTCTTGACGATTGGCGACTTTGTATATAATTTTACGCCATCAATTAAAATAGTCGATTGACTAAAAACCAATTAATTTCAGTACTCTTTAAAAAAAATTTGCTTATGAAAGAATTAATCAGCGACAAATTAATGGTAATGATCGCCTTTGCGATTTTACTGGTCTTTTGCCTCTTGGGCGCTTTCTACCATGTTAACTATTCGACGATCAACCCAGGGGATGCAGCGGCTCAAAAAGCTATGAGTTCGGGCGATATGTCCTGGATGATCGTCGCGACGGCGCTTGTATTATTAATGACGCCGGGCCTGGCTTTCTTTTACGGCGGTTTAGTTAGTTCCCGTAACATTATTTCAACCATGTTACAAAGTTTTATCGCTCTGGGCGTCATCAGCCTGATCTGGTTTGTAGTAGGATTTAGTTTAGCGTTTGGCGAAGACTGGGGCGGAATGGGTATAGTCGGCAATCCGGCCACGCACTTTATGTTCAATAACGTGGGTCTGGAAGCGCACAAAGTGATGGCCTCCGGGATTCCCTTTGTTTTATTTGCCGCTTTTCAATTAAAATTTGCTATTATCACTCCCGCTTTGATAACGGGATCGTTCGCCGAACGCGTTCACTTTTGGGCGTATATTGTCTTTATTAGTTTATTTAGTTTATTAATTTATTGCCCGCTGGCGCACATGGCCTGGCACCCCGACGGTATGTTCAATAAATGGGGCGTACTGGATTTTGCGGGCGGCACAGTAGTGCATATATCCTCCGGTTGCGCCGCTTTGGCGGGAGCAATCGTTCTTGGCAGAAGAAAAACGCATATCGACGGACAAAGCGAAGCTCCGGTCAATATCCCTTTCGTAATTTTAGGGACAGGTTTGCTCTGGTTCGGCTGGTTTGGCTTCAACGCGGGTTCTGCGCTGGCGGCTAACGGTCAGGCAGTCAAAGCGTTTATGAATACGCACATGGCTTCAGCCATTGCCGCGATTACCTGGATCTCGTTCGACGTAATTAAAGGCAAAAAAGCTTCGGCGGTAGGCGCCTGCGTCGGCGCGGTGGTCGGCTTGGTGGCCATCACTCCGGCGGCTGGATACGTCAATTTTGGCCCGGCATTGTTCATTGGTTTTGTTGCGGCTCTGGTCAGCAACCAGGTAGCCGAAATGTTGAACCGCACTAGTGTGGACGATACGCTGGACGTTTTTCCCTGCCACGGTATCGGCGGTATCACAGGAATGTTGATGACGGCCATGTTTGCAGTAGTGGCGACCTATGGCGGCGTAGATTCTGGCGGCAAAGGTTTATTTACTACCGGCGACCCTACGCTTTTAATTACGCATTTAAAAGCGCTCTTTATTGTAGTCGTTTACGCTTTTGCCGGTTCTTATCTTTTATTTAAACTGACCGCTTCGCTGACGCCTTTACGCGTAGCGCCAGGCCAGGAGTTGGAAGGTCTGGACATTAGCCAGCACAACGAAAGTATTATGTTTGCGGCAGAATAATTTATTCCAGGTGAAAAAGAGCGGGACGGCGCGCCGCGCGCCGTCTTTTATTGAATTTTTCTTATAGCTATTATAAAATAAAATTATTCTTTTAAGCTTAATTTGGTTGTGAAATGAGGACGGGGAGCGAAAGCTTTCCGTCTTTTTTGTTTAGCTATTTGATTCAGATCGCGGCATATCGTTTACCGGGTAAGGAACGAATCAGCCCTTTAAATTCAAGCGTGAGCAACAGAGCGGCCGCTTCGCCGGCCGCCAGACCTGACGCGCGGATCAGGCGGTCGATCGGAGTTTCCGGTTCGCTTTTAAGAAGATACAACAAACGTTCCTCCTCAGGTTCCAGCGCTTCAAAAAGTTTTGGTTGCCTGCCAAGGGTAGCGGGCGTCGCGTCGTCCCATCCCATCATTTGAGCGACGTCCTGAGCAGATTCCACGAGCGCAGCTTTATTGGATCTGATCAAATAATTGCATCCCAAAGATAATTTATCGCCTGGTCTGCCCGGGAAAGCAAAGACAGAACGGTCGTAGCTGAAAGCAATATTCGCAGTGATCATCGAACCGCCTTTTTTAGCCGTTTCAACGACTACGATGGCGTCGCACATACCCGCTATGATCCGGTTGCGCATGGGAAAATTTTCGGCTTCCGGGCGAACTTCGCTGTTAAACTCAGTGAGCAAGCCGCCATTTTCGCACATTTTTGCGGCGACTGTCTGATGATCCTTAGGGTATATGTTCCGCAATCCGGCTCCGAGAACGCCGATATTCGGCACGTCCAGGTCTACGCACTTTCGGTGAGCGACGACGTCGACGCCATAGGCCAAACCGCTGACGATCAAAGGATCATATTGCCGGAGCCCTTCGACCAATTCTTCGCAAAGCGTCCGACCGGCCGGCGTCGGCGTCCGGGTGCCGACGATCGCAACAGACCGCAGGGGGTTTAGGGAAACGGTTCCTTTATAAAAAAGCATTAAAGGAGCGTCGTGAAAATTTTTGAGCCGGTATGGATACTCTTTATCGGTGTGAAAAAGCGCGCGAATATCGTGCTGTTCCAAGAACAGCGTTTCTTTTTCCGCATATTGTAAATCCGCGCCGCGGACTATACCGTCTGCAACGAGTTCCCCAACGCCTGGGATGCGCGCCAGCGTTTTTTTGGAGGCGCTAAAAACCGCTTCGGCGCTGCCGCAATAACTAATCAGGTTTTTCGCCGTTACCGCTCCTACCTGCGGAACGCGGGTTAGGGCAATCCGGTAAATAAGTTCGTCCATAGTATGTTTGATCGATAGGCCTTCAGCTATCAGCCTACAAATTGAAAGTAAAGCAAAACAAGAGCGGCAGTGGTCATCAGCGCCAGGGTAACGAATCCCAAAATATTAGACCAGCGGGAATTAACAAAATCCGCCATAATAGACCGGTTATTACAAATATGCAGGATCATGGCAATTAGCGGCGGAGCGGTTAGCCCATACAAAATGGCGGTATAGATCAACGCTTTGACGGGACTAACGCCGACAAATTGAAGCGCCAGGCCGATGAACATGCAAACGCCAATGGTCGTATAGAATCCTTTTGCTTCAGAAAACTTTTTGTCCAGACCCTGGTTCCATCCAAAAGTTTCGGTGACAATATAAGAAAGCGAACCAGCCAGAACCGGTATGGCCAGGAGGCCGGTACCGACGACGCCCAACGTAAAAAATATATAGGCCATGTTCCCCGCCAGCGGCTGTAAAGCTGTAGCCGCCTGTTCGACCGTATCAATCTGGTGGATTCCCTTCGGAAACAGCACCACGCCCGTAGCAAGGATAATAAAAAACATGACGAGGTTAGAAAATAGCATACCGACATTGACGTCGTCCCGCATCAGACCCATGAGCCGTTTATTAATGAAGATTTTTCCGGTCTGCTGGCTCATTTGTTCGACTTCCATATTGGTCTGCCAAAAAAATAGGTAGGGCGAAATGGTTGTGCCGAGGATGGCGACGAGGATACCGATAAAATCTTTATCAAAAATGACGGTCGGAACAACCGTATGGCGCAATACGTCGCCCCAATTCTGTTTAACGAGGAAAGGAACGATGATATATAGGAACAAAGAAAGGCAAAGCCATTTCATGGTCTTTGCAATTTTGGGATAGGGAAACATAATAATCAGCGCCAAAATCAGGAAGGTAAAAGCGATACTGAAAACATAGGCCGGAATTTTTGGAAACAACAGGGTAGCGACTGCCCCCATGCCGGCAACGTCGGAGCTAATGTTCAGCGTAATGGCCGGAAAGCTCAACAAGACCATGGCGTACAAAACCCAGCGGGGGTAATGTTGTTTCAGCACTCCGGTCAGTCCCTTGCCTGCGACCATGCCGATCCGGGCGCACATTTCCTGGATGGCGGCCATCAGCGGGAACGTAATCAACGCCGTCCAGAGCGTCGCTAATCCGTAACCCGCGCCGGCCTGAGAATAGGTGACGATGCCCGAAGGATCGTCGTCGCTGGCGCCCGTAATCAATCCGGGGCCTAATACATTAACGGAGCGGACAAATTTTCTCCAGATGACCGACGAGGATGAAGGGTGAAAGTTTTTGTTATCCATATAATTATTTCCGGGATATATTCCGGGCGGGAGTATATTTTCGTTTTGATTAGCGCGCCAGTAATTGGATCGGCAGGCGCGTATATTTTTAAATAAAAGGTTAAAAATAAACAAATTTTCCCGATAAAACAAGTTAGCAATATAATAATATAGCACAAGGCCGCGACCGCTTGTCAGCTTGTGCGGGTTCGTCCCTATTCTTTATAAAAATAACTGGATCCGAAAATTTTATTTATCCGTACATCGTTTACAGGCGGTATCTTTCGGCTAAATTTAACTTGGTCTGTAAAAGCGCTTTGACGCGCATATCTTGATTAATGCTTTCGATATGAAAATAAATCTGTGGAGCGCCTGCGCGGTTGTTAGTCTTTTATTTTTTTCATGTAATTCCGCGCCCGTTGGAGCAGTTAAAAACGATTCTGCAAAAATCGAAACCGCAACCCCGATCACCAATAAAAAGAATATCATTTTTTTCGGCAATAGCCTGACGGCCGCATACGGCCTAGACGACGTCTCTAAAGGTTTCGTCGGTCTGACTCAGCAAAGAATAGATTCGCTGGGTCTGCCCTACCGCTGCGTCAACGCCGGAACCAGCGGCGCCACCACGGCGGATGGCAAAGAAACCATTGGCTGGGTGGTTTCGCAGCAACCGATTGACGTCTTTATTCTGGAGTTGGGCGGCAACGACGCCTTACGCGGTATTATGCCCGACGTCAGCATTCAGAATTTGCAGGCGATCATAGACTCTGTCAAAGCCAAAAGCCCCGGCGCGCGCATCATCCTCGCGGGTATGGAAGCGCCGCCGCAAATGGGCAAAAAATATACCGACGCTTTTCGCTCCATGTATGCCACGCTCGCTCAAAAAAATAACCTTGTACTGATCCCTTTTATTTTAGAGGGCGTGGGCGGCGTCCGGGCGCTCAATCAGCCTGACGGCATCCATCCGACTGCCGCAGGCAACCGCATTGTTGTGGAAACTATCTGGAAGTATCTAAGTGAAGTAATCCGGTAATGCGCGGCGAAATGTAGGATATTACCGCTTTAAACACAGCGTATTAATGTTAAAAAGAGAAAATGTTTTGGCGGCTTGCTGAATTTTATTCAGGTGTTTTCAGGATTCATTCTTCAAGATTTAGTGTCGCCCTGCCGTTTTTCCAACTCATTTAACCTTTCCAGCATTTTGGCTAGCGCCGCGTCTTTTTCTGCTAGTGCCGTGTTTTTTTGTGCCAATGCTGCGTCTTTCTCCGCCAGCGCCGCGTCTTTCAGCGCTAATGAATCAAAAAATTCTTTTCTTTGGTTATAAAGCATCGCGTCGATGCTTCTCCATGCTTCCTGCTCCGTTTCAATTTTCTTTTTTTCCTCCGGCGTTACGGCGGCATGGTGCAGCAAATCGGTTGCTATTTTTATATCGTCCAAGTCAATTTCGTGAGTGAACTCTTTAATAATTTTGTCGTCGTCCACAAAATTCGTTTGCTCAAAGATACTAAGTAATTTGTCCAGTTTTGTCTGGTATCGGTTGGTAATTCTTTCCACTTGCACGATAAAACTGTCGTGTGTTAACTTTTCTACAAAATCGCTTTTCGTTGTTATCGGGGTTTTATTGACGAGGTCCAAATAATTGCGTTCAACTTTTAAGCAGGCGGTTTCGATTTCGGGCAATTTAAAACCCAGCACGTAAATAGTGGTGATAGGCAATGCGATCTTTCCATTATTAACCGTGTACTCTTTTTGATATTGCGACGCCAAATATTTTCTGAAACGCATCAAATCTTTTTGATTTTTTGATTTCTGAATTTCAATCAATACTTTTTTGTATTCGCCTTCATCGGTTTTTATGGTCGCAATGAAATCAAGCCTGAAAACGGCGACGCCGATCATTTCGTCCGTGTAAGTAAATTCCTGCGGTTTTAATTCAACAGTTTCAATCGTTTGTTCTAAAAGTGTTCCAATGAAGAATTTGACGACTCTGTCATTTTCCATCATTCTTTTGAATACGACGTCGTAGATGGGATTTGCTATGACCATTTTTATATTTTTCTTTTGGCAAAGATACATTATTCCGGACGGACGAGCTTATAAGGGCGATGGAAGATAAGCCTCTAAAAAGATGCGAATGTTTACAGAAATATACATTTATCCGATATTCTTTACTACTTTAGCGCTTATCAGTCCCATGATCCTTAAAAATAAGAAGGATACATTTTTTTACCATCGGAAACTACCAAACTATGAAGTCTGCCGCGTTCATCGGGACCCTCCTTTTCGTTTCCTTTTCGCTCCGCGCTCAAATGGCCGAACCCGTTCAATGGACCTTTGCCGCCGAGAAAATCGCTTCCAACGAATATAAACTTACTTTTACGGCCTCCATAGACGCGGGATGGTATTTATATTCCCAACATTTGGAGGGGGCGCATGGTCCCGTAAAAACATCTTTTACGTTCGACGCCCAACCGGGCGTTCAACTGAACGGCGAAACGGAAGAAGTCGGGCATAAAGAAGAGATCTTCGACCACAATTTTAATATGCTCGTCGCTAAATATAAAGGTTCCATGCAGTTTGTCCAGAAAGTATGCGTTAACGAAGGCGAGGCGCCAACCATCAAAGCGCAGGTGACATATATGACCTGCAATAATTCGTCGTGTATGCCGCCGAGAGACGTTCCGTTCAACGTGGAGTTAAAAAAATAAAACAGTATTTTAAAAATAAGAAGAGGCAACCGGGGTATGGACGTCCGGCTGCCTTTTATTTTTTTCAGGCCTTTGATCTGCGCGCGCTGTTTAAGAAAACAAAAAAAGCGGTTCTTACGTTAGAAAAAACATATTTAAGACGCCCAAACGAATATGTTTCGATAATTTTCCGTATAAACACTCAAAGCTATCAAGACCCGTGTTGAAAATTTAATTTAC
>JBBRMZ010000036.1:0-27086 GCA_038230555.1 Chitinophagales bacterium | reverse complement strand
AGATTTCTTTCACTGCAGATACCGACCTTAGACAAATACCGCAGGGCGCTACTTTTCAGGTTCGCTTTACGCTGACCAACGCGCAGGGTAGCGCTTTTTCGGCCCCGCCGTTCAACGATTTTTCCATTGCCGGAGGCCCCAACCGGATGAACAGCATGACAATGGTCAACGGCTCCGCGACCAGCTCGGAATCCTGGTCTTTTATCCTGGTCGCCAAAAACGTCGGCGTTTTTACCATCCGCCCCGCCACGGTGCGCGCCAACGGCAAAGTCATAGCCTCCAACCCGCTGACCATAGAGATCACGAAAGCCAAACCCGCCGTCGTTACGCCGGAAGGGACCGTCAAAGGCAATTCTAAAGACGTCGTGTTTATTCGCGCCGAAGCTGACCGGCATGAAGCGCGCGTAGGCCAGCAAATTATTCTGGATTATAAACTATATACCCGCGTCAGCCTCAACGGCGTCAATTTGCTCCACGAATCCGAATATCCGGGATTTTATAAACAAGATATCAATTCGTTCAATCGCGGGGAATCGCAGGTTTCGCTGGGCGGAAAACGGTATGTGGTCAAAACCATCAGCCGCGTCGCTCTTTTCCCGTTGCAGGAAGGAACGCTGACCGTCGACCCGCTCAGCATACAGGCCGGCGTCGTCCGAAACGGGAACTCCGGCGATACGTTCGACGACCTGTTCAATATGCCGTCCGTTCAAACCATGAATGTGGCCTCCAACCCGGTCGTCGTACAAATCAAAGCGCTCCCGCCGAACGCACCGGCTTCATTTACCGGGGCCGTTGGCGCTTACGAGATGCAGGATAGCATCAGCCGGACCGAGGCAACCACGGACGACGTCGTTTCGCTGCGCCTGACCATCAAAGGAAACGGAGACCCTAAGCGGATCGTCGCCCCGCCTTTGCCGCCTGTAGACGGACTGGACATATACGAACCCAAAATAGTTAGCGAACATTCGGACGAAGAGCAGGGGCAGATCGTCACGACTAAAGAAATCGAGTACCTCCTTATCCCGAAAAAGCCGGGATCCTATACCCTGCGCCCTGAATTCACGTATTTTAGCGTAACCGAAGGTCGATACAGCGCTTTAACTCCCAATACATTCAATTTCTCCATCGCGCAGGGATCCGCTAAAGCCGCTACGCTCAACGCTGCCGAACGCCCAAAAGGCGTTGAGGATATTCGTTTTCTAAAAACGACGACTCATTTCCAAACGAAAGGCGACCTTTTTTTTGCTTCGTCGCTGTTCTGGGCGCTGGCTATAGGACCTTTTTTGCTGGTCGGCGCAGCGGCGGCCTACCGGACCTGGCGGACGCGGATGCGCCTGCGCGACGTCGGCCTTGTCAGAATCCGCGGGGCTTCTAAAGCCGCGCAGCGCCGCCTCTCGGTCGCGCAGGATCTGATGAAAAATAATCAGCCGCGCCCTTTCTACGACGAGATTTCCAAAACCCTTTATGGCTATGTAGCTGATAAACTCAATATCCCCAGACCCGAACTCTCCAAATCGACCACGCTGGAAAAATTAACGTCTCTCGGCGTGAGCGAAGCCCGCAGCGCAGCCTTCCTATCTGTCCTACAGGAATGCGAACTGGCGCTGTTCGCCGGCAAGGATAATCCGGCGGGGATGGCGGACGTTTATCAAAAAGCGCTGAAAGCGTTGGCGGACGTTGATCGCGAGATTAAAAAATAAATTCTTCTCTTTATCTTCTTCTTAAATTTTTACCAAAAAACCTTTATTTGCTTTAATAATACCAGTACAGCGCTTACCTTTGCGCCGTTTTTAGGCGTCTGCCATCCAAATCAAATAAAGTTATATGTTGATCGCTTCGCGTTTAAAAAAAATAAGCTTCATTTTTCTGCTGTTGACCGGCGAAAGCGTTGCGGCTTTTGCCGCAGAAAGCGCTCCAAAAGAGGAACCCTATAACCCGTCCCCCAACGTAATCCGGCACATTAGCGATTCCCACGAATTTCATTTGTTCGGGAATGTAGTTATTCCCCTCCCTTGTTTTTTCTATACCAAAGATAAAGGATGGATTGCTATGTCGTCTGCCCGGTTTGAGGACGGCGAAAAAGCGGCGCATGGGTTCGCGACAGATCACGGCCTGGCGAAACGAATTAAGGAATTTCCGACCGACGAGGAAGTAGCGCTGGATCCGGTCGGCGAAGAAAACGGTGAAAAGGAATATGCAGGCGAGCGCAAAGTTCAGGTTGACGGCAAAGAAACAGATCAGGATTTTATCAAATATCAGGGGAAAGAATATATCCTGGAAGATTCCAGCAAACTCTTTGCCGCTACTTCATGGTACGATTTTTCCATCACCAAAAATGTGTTCAGTATGATCCTGGCGTCGCTGATCCTGGCGCTGATCTTTTTAACGGTAGCCAACGCGTACAAGAAAAATCCGGGCAAAGCGCCCAAAGGGTTGCAGTCGCTGTTCGAGCCGTTGTTTATTTTCCTGCGCGAAGACGTCGCCCGACCGAATATTGGGCCGAAGTTTGAAAAATATATGCCTTTTTTGTGTTCCGTGTTTTTCTTTATTCTTATCAATAACCTGATGGGAATGATTCCGCTGGCCCCGTTTGGCGCGAATGTCATGGGAAATATCAGCACCACGATGGTTTTGGCGCTCATCACGTTCCTGATCGTAAATCTGAGCGGCAACCGCAACTATTGGAAACATATTTTATGGATGCCCGGCGTGCCGACGGCAGTAAAGTTTGTTATGGCGCCCATCGAATTAATGAGTTTATTTTCCAAGCCATTTGTATTGATGGTGCGTTTATTCGCAAATATTACGGCAGGTCACGCGATTATTGTAAGTTTGGTGAGTTTGGTATTTGTGTTTGGCAACGCCGGCAGAAGCGTCGGCGGCGCGGCGACGGGCGCGGCGGTCGCTATCCCGTTTGTTATTTTCATTAACCTGATCGAAATACTGGTTGTGTTTTTACAGGCGTATATTTTTACGTTGTTATCGGCCATGTACATTGGTTCCGCGATCGAAGACCACGGCGATCACCATGTCCTGTCTCACGACGAAGCCCACGAACATTTTGTGGATTAAGTATAAAAATGATGATTGATAAATGATGAATGATTATTATTTCATCATTCATAACTCATCATTATATAATGACGCTTTTTCATTTTTCTAAATATATCATACAATGACTGGAACAGTAGCGGCTATCGGCGCGGGTCTGGCGGTTTTAGGCGCCGGGATTGGCATCGGACAGGTAGGCGGCAAAGCCGTTGAAGGCATCGCCCGTCAGCCGGAAGCAGTTGGCGACATTCGTACGACAATGATCATTGCGGCGGCGCTCATTGAAGGAGCAGCCTTTGCGGCGATCATTTTATCGTTCGTATTGAAGTAGTCGAAAGTAAAAAACAGGACGCCGCTAACGGTTGGTTGGCGGCCCTGATTTTTTAAGCGGTTATTGTCTGAATCAGGATTTTCAGGATTATAGGATAAACAGGATGCGTAAATAATAAGTAATTGATAAAGTTTGAGGTTTGAATTACGACCATTCATCTTTCATCACTCATCATTCATAATTAAGAAACATGGTTTTTTTAGTCGACTTTTCTCCGATCAAGCCGGATTTTGGTTTATTTTTTTGGACGTTGCTAATCTTTTTGATGGTCTGGATTCCGCTGGGCCGGTATGCTTTCCGCACCATCGGGACGGCGCTTAAGTCGCGCGAGCAGTCGATCGACGACGCGCTGAAAAGCGCTGAGAAAGCGCGGCTGGAAATTTCCAATATGAAATCTGAAAATGAGGCGTTATTGGCGCAGGCGCGCGAAGAGAGAACGAAGATGATGAACGAAGCTAAGGAAGTGCGCGATCAAATGATCAACGAAGCCAAAACGCAGGCGCGGACGGAGTCGCAAAAGATCGTCGCCAACGCGATGACGGAGATCGAGAACCAGAAAAACGCCGCAGTGGAAGACCTCAAAAATAAGGCAGGTCAGATGGCGATCGATGTGGCCGGTAAAATATTGCGCAGAAACCTGGCGGGCGCACCCGAGCAGGACAATTTCGTTAAAGACCTCGTTAAAGATATTAAACTCAACTAGACTATGTCCATTGCCAGAGTTGCCGGCAGATACGCCAAATCGCTGATCGACCTTGCGTCTGAAACCGGCAGGATCGGCGACGTGGTCGCCGATATGAAAAACTTCAACGCGGCCTGCCACAACCGCGATCTGACGATGATGTTGCGTAGCCCGATCATTCCGCCAGATAAAAAGCAGAAAGTCGTTACGGCGCTGTTTGGTTCCATGTACAGCGATATGACGCTCAAGTTTTTCAAGATATGTATCGACAAAAGCCGCGAAGCGCTACTGCCTGAAATTGCCTCGGAGTTTTTGGAACAATATAAACTGATGGAGGGCGTCACGACCATCCATATTACGTCCGCCGCTCCGCTCAGCCCGGAAAACCTCGAAGCTATCCGGTTGAAAATGCAGCAAAGCCACGACACATTGAAAACCGTAGACGTGATAACATCCGTCGATCCGTCGCTCATCGGCGGGTTCGTCGTTGAATTCGGCGATAAAATTTATGACGACAGCGTGGCGCATAAATTGGAACTGCTGAGAAAACAGTTTAAAGACAATCCGTATCAAAAGCAAATTTTCGCGTGATCAGTAGCCGTTAGCTATTAGCTTTTAGGGGCCACACAAATTAAAAGCGCTTAATAAACTTTGCATGGAATACCGCGAATTAGGAAATACCGGACAGGAATTATCCGCCATCGGCTTCGGCTGCATGGGGCTTTCCCACGCGTACGGCAAAGCCGACGACGCGGAATCGCTCCGCACGCTGGATCACGCGCTGGCTTCCGGTGTTAACTTTTGGGATACCGCCGACGTCTATGGGCATAACGAAGATTTAATCTGCAAGGCGCTTCAGGGCAGGCGAAGCGAAGTATTTCTGGCGACCAAATTTGCGCTAAACGCCGTCGGAAGTTCGACCAACATCAGCGTACAAGGTTCGCCTGAATATGTGAAAGCAGCCTGCGAAAAAAGTTTGAAAAGATTAGGTATAGAAACCATCGACCTTTATTACCAGCATCGCGTAGATCCGGATACGCCCATTGAGGACACCGTCGGCGCCATGGCGGAACTGGTCAAAGAAGGAAAAGTACGATATTTAGGCTTGTCGGAAGCCTCCGCCGAGACCATCCGGCGCGCTTGCGCAATCTACCCGATCGCCGCCCTACAGTCCGAATATTCGCTGTGGACGCGCGATCCGGAAGGAGAAATTTTAAGCGTGTGCCGCGAACTGGGCGTCGGTTTTGTTCCGTTCAGCCCATTGGGCAGGGGTTTTTTGAGCGGACAGTTCAGTACGCCGGAAGATTTTGAGGAAGGCGACTTACGCCGCTTTAATCCCCGTTTCCAAGGCGGAAATTTTTATAAAAATCTTGAACTGGTCGAAGAAGTTAAAAAGATCGCTCAATATAAAGGATGTACGCCGTCGCAACTGGCGCTGGCATGGTTGCTGGCGCAGGGTAAGGATATTATCCCGATCCCCGGAACCCGGAAAATCGCTAATTTTGACGAAAATATCGGCGCGCTAAACGTATCGCTTTCGGTAGAAGAAATCAACGCGTTAAGGGATTTCTTGCCGCCGGTTGCCGGGGAGCGGTATGCGCCGGCAGCCTTAAAAATGGTGAACAAATAGAAGAAGCGAATGAAATTAGGACTTTTTACTTTTTGCCTGGCCGCCGCAGTTGTAGTCAGTTCGGCGCAGGAGCGTAAAGAGATAAAAAAAATTGACGGTTCAAAAATATCAACGAAAGCGTTGGATTTGAGCCTGAAGAACATCATTGATTCGGCTCATATTACGGGGCTTTACGTCGCGATTTTAAACGAAGGTAAAGTAGTTTATCAGCGGGCTTTTGGTTTGCGCAACAAGGAAACGGGCGCGCCGTTGACGGATTCGACCAAAATGTATGCCGCTTCCTTTACCAAACCGGTTTCGGCATACTTGTTTTTAAAACTGGTCGATCAGGGTACTTTTAGTTTGGACACGCCCATCTACCGGTACCTGAAAAAACCGGTCGGAGATTATGAAAAATGGCAGGATCTGTCAAAAGACGACGCTTTTAAAAAGATAACGCCAAGAATGATATTGAGCCACAGTTCGGGATTGCCGATTATGAGGTATCTTTATCAAAATAAAGTTAATCTCATCGCTGAACCCGGAACAAAATTCTACTATTCTAACGAAGGGATGAATTTGTTGGGCTTTACAATGGAAGAATATACGGGTAAGAAATTAGCGGATTTAGCGGAGGAACTCGTGTTTACCCCGCTTTCCATGAAAAATACAAGCATGATTTGGCGTACGTCTTTTGACGCAAATTATGCTTTAGGATATGACCAAGCGGGGAAAGTAATCGGCGTCAAAAAAACAACGTCGGCCAAAGCGGCGGGATCCATGACGAGCGCCGCCGCAGATTATGCAAAATTTGTACAGGCGCTATTGGCAAAAAAAGGAATAAGCGCGCGGCTGTTTGAAGAAATGCGAACGCCGCAAATAAAAATTATTTCCAAAAAAGGCTTTGGACCGGAAAGGGACAGCGCGAGTCACAAATATGACTCTATAGAATTATCGTGGGGGTTGGGCGTTGGTTTATTTACAACAAATTACGGCAAAGCGTTTTTTCACGCAGGTCATGACGACGGATGGCAAAATTATTTCGTGGCTTATCCTGAAAAAAAAATTGCGGTTGTCCTGATGAGTAATAGCGCTAACTTTGAGCCTGTAGCGGCTAAAATATTAAATGCGTCTATTGGCGACCGCAATTCGCCGCTTGAATGGCTCGGTTATTACGACAATAATTAAATAAAGATTTTACACATTTTAAGTCAAGCAAAAAATAGATAATCATGGTAGACGTCAAACCGGACGAGATATCGGCGATCCTTAAACAACAATTGTCGGGATTTTCTACGGCGACCGAATTGGAAGAAGTGGGAACCGTGTTGCAGGTAGGCGACGGTATCGCCCGCGTATATGGACTTAACAATGTACAGGCCGGAGAATTAGTGGAGTTTGAAACCGGAACGCAAGCCATCGCGCTGAACCTTGAAGAAGACAACGTAGGGGTCGTGCTTTTGGGCCAGGCAGACGGAATTCGAGAAGGCTCTAAAGTGCGCCGCACCAAACGCATCGCCTCCATCCAAGTCGGCGAGGGTATGGTCGGCAGGGTCGTTAACCCGCTCGGTTTACCGATCGACGGGAAAGGCGAAATTGCTGGCGCGCGCTATGAAATGCCGCTGGAGCGCAAAGCCCCCGGCGTTATTTTCCGCCAGCCGGTGAATGAACCTTTGCAAACCGGAATTAAGGCGATCGACGCCATGATTCCGATTGGCCGCGGACAACGCGAGTTGATCATCGGCGACCGCCAGACAGGCAAAACCGCTATCGCCATTGATACGATCATCAACCAGAAAGAATTTTTTGACAAGGGGGAACCCGTGTTTTGTATATACGTCGCTTCCGGCCAAAAAGCGTCCACGGTAGCGCAAGTCGCCAAAGCGCTGGAAGAAAACGGCGCGATGGCGTACACGGTCATTGTTTCTGCCGCCGCTTCCGATCCGGCGCCGATGCAGTTTTACGCCCCTTTTGCCGGCGCCGCCATTGGCGAATTTTTCCGCGATACGGGCCGCCCGGCGCTGATCATTTACGATGATCTTTCTAAACAGGCGGTGGCTTACCGCGAGGTTTCTTTATTACTGCGCCGCCCGCCGGGCCGCGAAGCATATCCGGGCGACGTTTTCTACCTGCACTCCCGTTTGCTGGAGCGCGCCGCAAAGATCATCGCCAATGACGAGATCGCCAACAACATGAACGATCTGCCGGAATCTTTGAAAAAAGCGGGCCTCATCAAAGGCGGCGGATCGCTGACTGCCCTGCCGATCATCGAAACGCAGGCGGGCGACGTCTCGGCGTATATTCCGACGAACGTGATTTCGATCACTGACGGACAGATCTTCCTTGAATCCAATCTGTTCAACGCGGGCGTCCGTCCGGCGATCAACGTTGGTATTTCGGTTTCGCGGGTTGGAGGAAACGCGCAGATCAAATCTATGAAAAAAGTGTCCGGCACGCTGAAACTCGACCAGGCGCAATACCGCGAGTTGGAGGCATTCTCCAAATTTGGTTCAGACCTCGACGCGGCCACGCAATTGGTTTTGGACAAGGGCTCCCGCAACGTGGAGATCCTGAAACAGCCGCAATATTCGCCGATGTCGGTGCAAAAACAAGTGGCTATTATTTATCTGGGCACTCAAAATGCCCTACGCGCGATCCCGTTGAGCCGGGTGAACGATTTTCAGGAAACGTTCCTGATGCAACTGGAGCGCCAGTCGCCCGCTATTTTGGCGAATTTCCAGAAAGGAAAACTGGACGACGCCGATTTGAACGCGGTGAAAAAATTGGCGGCGGAGTTGGTTCCGCAGTTTAAATAAATAGTTAAATAGTTATGGCCAATTTAAAAGACGTCCGCGATAAGATAGCTTCCACGCTTTCGACGCAGCAGATCACCAAAGCCATGAAAATGGTGTCCGCCGCTAAACTCCGCCGGGCGCAAACCGCTATTACGCAGATGCGCCCGTACGAGCAAAAACTGTACGCTATTTTTGCCAACATCCTCGCCTCCGGCGGCGGGGGCGGATCGGCGAGCGCTTTTGCCGCGCAACGTCCGGTGGAAAACGCCTGTATGGTGGTCGTCACTTCCAGCCGCGGTTTGGCGGGCGCGTTTAACGCAAACATCATCAAGGCCGCCGTGCATACCATCGAAGGCCAATATGCGGTTCCGCGCCAGAAAGGCAAGCTGACCATTATTTGTATCGGTAAAAAAGGTTACGACTTTTTCCGCCGCAAATATAGCGATTGCAAAGTGGTCGGCGATTATGTGGATCTGTTTGCGAAACTGGATTTCGATCATTCGACCGACGTTTCCAAACTGCTGATGGAGAGTTTTAGTATGAAAAAATTTGACTCCGTATCCGTCGCCTACAGCCGTTTTAAAAATGCTGCCATGCAATTTGCTGAGTCGGTACAGATACTGCCGGTTACGTCCGCCGCGCCGGCGCCGGGTGCCGGTTCTAAAATGAAAGCGGATTATCTGTTCGAACCCGACGTTGATACGTTGCTGGAGATGCTGACTCCCGCTATTTTACAAACCCAATTTTATAAATTCCTCCTCGATACCCACGCTTCGGAACATGGCGCGCGCATGACCTCGATGGATAAAGCAACCGACAACGCCCAGGAGCTGCTCAAAACCTATCGGATTAATTATAATAAGGCCCGCCAGGAAGCGATCACGAAAGAATTGTCGGAGATTGTTGGTGGAGCGGCGGCGTTGGAAAGTTAATCAAATAGAGGTTATCATTTAATGTATAAAAAAATAGAGACGCGATTTATCCCGTCTCTATTTTTTTTAGCTGTCTGCTTGTATAGTGAAATTATCTGGTTTCAATTGCCGCCGTTTTTAAACGGCGGGTTTCAAATATTACCGCAGGGACCGGATTTAGCCTAAGCGGACGGCATTTTGTGATGGCAATTGGCATTGAAAGACTGTTCTAACATAAATTCGGCTAAAGCCAGAGGGGATTTTATATAGTTATTGTAAAGCGACCGCCCGTTTATTGCCCTGAAAATCAATCATTTCCACTTGTCGAACGCCTGCTGGAACGGTTAGTATCCGAGCAGATTGACTATAAAACGACGATCCGTAAGGAATTTCCACGCGCCGCTTCCGTCCGTCCGGCATAGTAATGAGCGCTGCCGCGTCCATCGGCTGTACGGCAACGGAATGGAGATTCTTACTCCTGAACACTTTTACCGGCCCCCGGTTTTGCGACGCCATTGTCAAATAACCGCCTTGTGCGTCGGTCAGTCTAACCAGCGCCTGCGCGTTTCCCGTCACCGCAAATCCTGTTTCCGACATCGGTAAGGAAGTAAATCTGCCTTTCCCGTCGCCTTTCAGCAGCAGTCCGTTGAGCGCGTCGTAGCGCCCGACGCCGACCTCGGCGCCAAAATCATTACCGACCGCCAAGACGTCCAAAGCGCCGTCGCCGTCAAAATCGTCGACGACCATGCCGTTGACGGGGGCGAACTGCGCCTGCATCGGCAAAGGGTGCAGCGCGAACTTTCCGCCGCCGAGATTTTCGAGATAGCAGGAGCGCATTTCTGCGGCCCTAAGGATCAGGGCGTCTTTTAAATTATCGGCGCCTAAGATTTGCTGAACGGTTTGATTACTGAACGCTTTGTAGTCGGTATATTTTTTGTGCATGAACACGCTCATTTCCTTCATCAGGTCGTCGCGACCGAAATAGGAAACTTCAATGGGCCAGCCGTTAGGGTCTTTATAATAGACGGAAGGAATGGCGTCCCAAGAGCCGTTTTTATCAAAATCTTTGGCGTAAATGCTGAACGGATATTTCTCCGAGGCTTTCATTAAACTATTCAGCCCCAGGTTGCCGACAATATAATCCATATCGCCGTCGCCGTCAAAATCGCCGGCGGCAATACTGGTCCAGCAGCCAACCGCGCCGGCAATCCCGGACTGCCCGGCGACGTCGACTAATTTTCCATGGTCGTTGTGAAAAAACCGGATCGGCATGAACTCGCCGACGGCGATCAGGTCCATCCAGCCGTCGCCGTCGAAATCTGTCCAGACGGCGTCGCAGATCAGGCCCGCGTTTTTCAACACGTCTGGCGTGGCGTCCGTAAATTTTGGCGCTCCCTTAACGCTTTCATTGTGCAGCAAACGGCTCGAAGCGGGTTTAGGAAAACTGCCCGGAATGACCCGTCCCCCGACAAAAAGATCCAGCTTGCCGTCGCGGTCGTAATCGCAGGCGCGGACGCAGGAACTGCTGATCCGCGCGGCGGGGATCGCCGAGTTCGCCAGCCGGAACTTGCCGCCCTCGTTGATATAAAATTTGTCCTGATAAGTTGAATCTCCGGCCGGTCGCTGATTGCCGCCGGACGCTATGTATAAATCCAATTTTCCGTCGCCGTCGGCGTCAAACAGGAGGCTGCCCGCGTCCTGGCCTATTTTTTCGGCGTCGGTTCCCGGGAGCAGGTCGCGTTCCTCGAACTTTCCGGCGGGAGTTTGCATAAAGAACCGGCCTTTGGTTCCGAAACTGCCGCCTATAAACACGTCCGTTCGTCCGTCGCCGTCCACGTCGCCTGCGGCGAGCGCGGGTCCGTATTGCGAAAACTTATGCAGAAGGGTCTTTTCGATATAAAAGTCGATAAAATCCCGCTCGGTATGTTTGAAATGGACGCCGAGCGTATCGGTAACGTCATTAAACAACGTGGACGCAACGGGCTGCGCCGTTCCTTTTGAAGGAATTTGCGCGTTTTTAATATCGACAGTCAATACCTGGTCCGCGGGAATATTTTTCAGTGTTTGTTCAGTTCCGTTAAACCAAATTACCCTCAGCGATTCGACCGTTTTGAAAGTGTCCAACCCAAAATGAGCGATGTTTTCTATGGTCGAGAGATAGCCCCGGAAAGGCGATTGTTCGTAAAATTGTTTTTGCCCGCCGCCGTAGGTCAGTTCCAGCGTGGCGCCGATCCCGTCTACGTTGCCCGCGCCGCCTTTGGTTTTTACCCGCAGAAAATGCGACTGTTCGGGGCGCTGCTCGCGCGTATTGTTCCGGTAAATAAAAGCGGAATCATTGATGTTGTTGACCACATAATCCAGGTCGCCGTCGCCGTCCAGATCCGCGTAGGCGGCTCCGTTGGAAAAACTGGGCGTCTGGATTCCCCAGGCGTCGGTCACGTTCTCAAAGGTCAGGTCATGGTTGTTACGGAAGGCGTAGTTTTTGAGTTTTACCTGCGGGATCATTCCTAACATGGCGCGCCTGCCGGTAAAAGATTCATTTTCGGAGCGAAAGAAAATAAAATCGCGGTCGGTAATGTCCTTTGGGAACCCGTTCGTAATGATCAGGTCGCGCCAGCCGTCGTTATCAAAATCCGTTGCCAGGGGAGTCCAGCTCCAATCCGTGGCCGCCACGCCCGCCAGCATGGAAATCTCTGAGAAAATGGGCTGTTTATTTCCTGGCAGATTACCTTGGTTGAGTTGCAGCGTATTGCGGGCGTACTGATATTGATAATTGTATTGTTCGTTATTCTGGTAGGTCGAATAGTTATTAGCGGACGTCATGGTTTTCTTCCGGTAGTTGAATTCCGGTAGCATATCCAGCGAAATCACGTCCGCCAGCCCGTCGTTGTTGAGGTCGGTCACGTCCACGCCCATCGCCGAGTAGGAGGAGTGTTTGAAATATTCCGCCGCGCGGTCCGTAAAAGTGCCGTCGTGGTTATTGATCCAGAGCATATCGTTGGCCAGATAATCATTATCGACATAAATATCTTTCCATCCGTCGCGGTTAATATCGCAAATGTTGACCCCGAGCCCGTAGCCCGCTTTTTGAACGCCCGCTTCTTTGGTGACGTCTTTAAAAACCGGATGGCCGAGTTTAGAGTCAAAATCATTGCGATAGAGCCGCCCGGAATTAGTATGCAGGTCGATGTTTTTAGGCGAATAAGTATTGGGGTTTTGCCCTTTGACCGAGCGGTCCACCAGCAGATACATATCGAGATCGCCGTCGGCGTCGTAGTCAAAAAAAACGGCGTTCGTAGTGTAGGTGTTGTCGTCGATCCCGTATTCTGCCGCCATTTCTTTAAACACCGGAACGCCGTTGGCGTCGTTGCCCTGGTTGATATAGAGCATATTCCGGCGCCTGGTCGAATCGCTCAGCGTGGTCGCGCAGACGTAAATATCGAGTTTGCCGTCGTTGTTGATATCGACGACAGCCGCGCCCGAACACCAACGCCCGGCGCCGTCCGTATGGGACGCCTTCGTGACGTCCTCAAACTTGAAATTTCCCTTGTTCAGGTACATCCGGCAGGGAACCTGGTTGCCGGTGAAGAAAATGTCCGGCTTGCCGTCGCCGTTGAAATCGCCCAACCCGACGCCGCCGCCGTTATAGGTATATTCGTATTCGAGGATGTTGATGCTGTCCGTCTCCGTGATCCGGTTGGCGAAAGTAACGCCCGTTTCGGACGCCGGGAGTTGGGTAAACAGTTGCGGTTTGGCGCGGTGGCAGGCGGCGAGTTCGCATACGACCACTAAAGCCAGTAAATAAAATTTGGTTGTCAATCGCACGAGTCTGTTTTTGATTGGTTATAATTGTATAACCCATACAAATATAAGACGTCAGTATGAAATTTTCTAACGCCCGCCGCCATTATCGCCTCTTTAAATTTTTTGTCCGAATAAGTTAACGCGCAAAAACGCCGTCCCGGCTTTCAAACTCAACAGCGGCGTCTGTTTTTACACGCGGCGCGCTCATGGCCAGGCGGGTAATCATTTTCTCCAAAGCGTTCAGCGGCGCGGGCGCGGGCAGGGCGCGCACCCAGTAGCGCCGTTTTTCGGAAGGACTTTCGCAAATCAGTTGGTAAGTAGCGGCGTCAGAGACAAACACGGTCCCTTCATACCTGCCCTCCGATTGCGACCGTTCAACCCGTTGCGCCAGGCTTTTCAACCGCGTTACTTCTTTTTTGGTTACCGCAGCCTGATACACGCTGAACGTTCCGTTGCCCGGATTTACCAGCGCGACAAAACAGCGGGCCGCCGAATCCATCTTAAAAGAATAACCGCCGGTCCAGTTACTGAAAAAGCTAAAATCCAGGGTTTGGACGTCGGCAGTTTGTTCCTGTGAATTTTCTGCGTCTTTCTTCAGTGATGGCGCGCAGGCGGCGATCAGGATAACTAAAAAAAATAAAGGTTTTTTCATTGAATGGGTATTAAAGGCAGGGTTAGCAATCAACGAGCGCCGCATAGTTTAGACAGCACTTAATAAGCACGATGGGGTAAATTGGGTTGAAGCCCGGATATATGTTATTTATGCGAATAATGGGTTAAAACCAGCAATAGCGGATAAACACCGGTTTACCTTTTTGAATAAGGCGTTTTTGAGGCGCCTTTTAGTTCAACCTTCACCCAAACTGAATACAATCTGAAGGCGCGGTTATATCTGACTCATACCTGACTCATATACGGCTTATATACGGCTTATATACGGCTTATGTGTGACTCAAGGGGTTGACGAATAACAAATGGATGCTGAGGATAAACGGACGTCGGGGCCGGGATTTTCGGGATGATGGGGCGTTTATAGCATTTCCAGCGCCACTACGCTCGCCGCCGGAAGCTCCACCGTCAACCCGTTATTTTTCTTTGAAAACCCGGTAAAAACCGCGGGCTTCACGGTCTGCGGCACTTCAAAAGTATTGTGCGCCCGAATGTTCGGAGCGGTTAAAATTCTGCCTGAAACGGACTGAACGGTCATGCCCCGCAGGTCGACGGTTATTTTTTTGGAATGGCGCAGGTCGAGGTTGGTCAGCGTAACATGCGTGGCGCCCCGGCGGTCGCGCGAGGCCGAACAGCTCACAGCGGGGAGGCTGGTTTTCTCAAAAACAAAGGAATCCGTGCGAACGTCCGTCGGCAGCAGGCGGGCGTCCTGGTGGACGCTGTACAGATCAAAAACGTGGTAGGTGGGCGTCAGGATCATTTGATCGCCCTTCGTCAAAATGACTGCCTGCAGGACGTTGACTGTCTGCGCGATGTTGGCCATCCGCACGCGGTCGGCGTGGTTGTTGAATATATTGAGCGCTATGCCCGCCAGGACGGCGTCGCGCATGGTGTTTTGCTGATAAAGAACGCCGCCCGTGGATTCCTCGTCGTACCAGCCGCCCCACTCGTCAATGATCAGGCCGACTTTTTTCTTTGGGTCGTATTTATCCATAATGGCCGCATGTTTAGAAACGAGCGCTTCGAGGAGAATCGTTTTTTGCATGGTTTCTACGTATTGCGCGTCCGTAAATTCGGTGGCCGAACTTTTATTACTCCAGTTGACGGAATAATGGTGCAGCCCCAGCCCGTCCAGCAGGTTCAGGGGAATATTTTTCATCAACGTTTCCGTCCAATGGTAATTGTCGGAATTGCCGCCGCCGGCTATTTTATAGACCGCCTTGCCGTTATAATTATTGACAAACGTGGCGTACTGCCGGAAAAGATCGGCGTAATGTTCGGGCGTCATGTTGCCGCCGCAACCCCAGGGCTCGTTGCCGAGGCCGAAATATTTGATCTTCCACGCCGAGTCCTGCCCGTTTTTCTTCCGCCAGTCCGACATCGGGCTGACCCCGTCGAAATTGAGGTATTCGACCCATTGCTGCATTTCCTGCGGCGTCCCGCTACCCACGTTGCCGGTGATATAAGGTTCGGTTTTTAGCTGCCGGCAAAGTTCCAGGAATTCGTGCGTCCCGAAACTATTGTCCTCCGTAGAACCGCCCCACCAGGTGTTGACGATTTTTGCGCGTTGATCTTTGGGGCCGACGCCGTCTTTCCAGTGGTAAGTATCCGCAAAACAGCCGCCCGGCCAGCGCAGGTTAGGTATTTTGATCTTCCGCAGCGCTTCCGCCACGTCGTTGCGCATCCCGTTGGTGTTGGGGATGGTCGATTTTTCGCCCACATAGAGGCCGTCGTAAATGCAGCGCCCCAAATGCTCCGAAAAATGCCCGTAAATATGGCGGCTGATGGTATCGCCGCCCCGGTCGACATAGACGACGACGGAGGCGTTTTCCTGCGCGCGGGCGCCTGCGGAAAACAACGATATGCCGAAGCAAAAAATGAGGTTTAAGTTTTGGCAAAGCGCGAAGAAGCGGGAAAATTTCATGGATAGTTAGTTAAAGTTGGTTATGAAAAATAGAATGGCTTTTAAAAACCGGCTTAGCCGTTTAAGCGTTTTTCCAAGTCGTCCAAGCGGCGTTGCAAATCGTCGGCTCGTTGTTTTTCGGCGTTGGCTTTGGCAAGCGCAGCTTCTTTTTCCGCTTTTTCCTGATCGGCGCGGGCGGCTTCGTCGGCCGCGCGAGCAGCAGCTTCGTCGGCACGGGCGACGGCTTCGTTGGCACGGGCAGTTTCTTGTTCCAGTCTTCGGGCGTTTTGCCCAAACTTTTTTGCCAGCTCGTCTTCAATGTCCATAATCTTACGCATTTTCTCGCTTGCGTAAGCCCGTTCCAGCCGGTCGAGCATTTTTTTGACCAAGGGGTCGTCGGCGTTTCCCCTGAAATCGAGCCGGCGCGGATCTTCCATCCGGTATTCCTGGCTGAACACCTGTAAAACGCTTTCCAACTTTGTCCGCACCTCTCTTCGCAGCCGGGGAACCTGGATAAAATAACTGTCGTGCGTCAGCAGTTCGGCAAAATCTTCTTTGACCAAAAGCGTTTCACCGGTGACGGCGTCCCGGTATTCTCGGTTAATTTTGACGATCGGCTGCGGAATGGCGTCCAGCCGGAAACCCAAAATATAGACCGTTACGATGGGTAGGGGAGCAGTTTTTTGCGAGCCATCCTCTTCGATTAACGCGTCTTCGCGCTGGTAATTTTCCCCCAGGTATTTCCTAAAACGCATGACGTCCAGCGCCTGTTTGGCTTTTTGAAGCTCAATCAGGATATTTTTATGCTCGCCCGATGCGGTTTTAACAATCGCTTTAAAATCAAACCGGTAAATACTGACGTCCTGCTGGACGCCTTCCGCCAATATTTCCTGCGGTTTCGGATCGGCGCTGATCACCTGCTCGCCCAAAATGACGGACAGGAATTCGCGGACGATATCCAGATCCTCCAGCAGATATTTAAAAATGACGTCGTAGAGCGGATTGGCGATGATCATAATGAGCGCAAATTAAAAAATAGCCACACAAATATAAGCTAAATAATTGCTTGTTAATACCATTCGTTTACTTTCCCCCTAAACAAAAAAAAGGTCCGCCCATCGCGGGCGAACCTTCCTATAAAATAATACCTGTGTAAAAAACGAGGTAAATATTTTAAACGCTTCGGGTTTTATTTCAGCCAGTGCAGACCGTTGACGTTGGCGCCGATCACAGCGCCGACCGCCAGCCCGGTTTCATTGTCCTGGCGGGTGTGGATGCCGCCCAGCACGCGCGAATAGCCGCATTCGATCGCCGCCTCCTGGAACGAAGCAAAGGAGCGGCTTTTATACTCCACGTTGCGCGTCAGGTCTTTGGGGCGCGCGGCATTGGTATCGTCGGTGAAAGCAAAACTTCCCCCGTATAGATCGGTCAGGACGGCCGCCGTCGCGTTTCCCTGCGTGGAATGGCCGGAGATAAAAGCCGGGAACGGCGGTTCGGGCCAATACTGCACAAAAGTGGAATCCACCGTCAAACGGATATAAGCGGCGGGGCGAATGGAAAAATACGTGTATTTACATTTCCAGCAGTTGATAAACGCGTCCGCCGTCGCTATGCCGACCCGCGCGAAGGTCTGGGCGGCTTTGAACAGATCGGGTTGCGCTTTTTTGACGACGATGTTGGCCAGGTTATACGAATGTCCCGGAGGGCCGGCGGTTTCCGACGGGTCGTCGCCCCACCAAGCGGCGCTTTCCTGTTCCGCCTGGGTCAGCGATTTATTTTTAGTATAGACTTCCATAAACTGCGCGTAACAAGCCGAGGCCGGGTCTGTAGAAAAGGGAATTATCGCCGGGATGGGCAAAACGCCGTCGCCTGGTACAAAGGTCCGGTTTTGCCCCCAGTAGGGATGCAGCGGTAAACTGGATTTTGACTGTCCGCTCAATGGCGCCGACCAGGTTCCGGGCGTGGTCGGCAGCGTAATACCGGGCGAAAAATTGTGCAGATAGCCCTGATAGCCGCCGTCTGCGGTCGACCAGTTATAAATAGCGTTCGCCACGGCGACGCCGTATTGTTTCGACCGGTCGAGGACGTCCTGCGCGGAACCTGTTGTTTCGCCCGCCAGGATCGCCGCAGCCAGCGAATCCACGGTGGCGCTGATCGCAGCCGGCGCATGCGGATAAAGCGCTTTGATGATATATGCCTCGCCGGCGTTCATGGCGACCGTCCAGTTGTAGGTTTTGCCGGTTTCGGGCTTCGGCAGCGTATCCAAGTTGGCGAGCTGGCCGGCCATCGACCGGTTTTGGGTCGATCCGTTTACCGTCGTTTCGTACATGGTCAACCCAATATAAGCCAAACATCTCGACGCGTAGGTAGGGGAGTTGGCCGGCGTAAATTTAATAACAAAAAGCGTTTCATCCGCCCACTTGGTCGCCGCTTCGTAGCCCGGCGTCGGCGTCGGCGGGGTTACGGCGTCTTTATGGCAACCAGCGACGATCAAAACGAGCGCGATAGTGCAAATAAGTTGAATGGATTGGTTCTTTTTCATACAGGGTAATTTTTAAAAGTTTGATAAAAGCGCTGTCAAATCCTGCGGGTCTGGAATGTTGAGTATAACTTGCATTTGCAAATTGACTGAATAAATACCTACAAAATTACTTTTTTTTAGCGTATAAAGCTAACAAAAGTAAAGGCGGACTCCCGATTTTAATTTTTTTAAGTTAATGGATTAGCTTTTCAAGGAGAACAAAGTAATTGTTATTTCGCTTATTTTTTTAAAAAGTTGCCGATAGCGCATCCGCGCGCCGAAAGAATCCGTTTACAAAAAAAAGGACAGGGAAGAAGGGTATTTGAAATATAGAATTTTTTTTGTTTCTTTGTTCGGCTAAGGGCCTGCTTGTTAGCCGTCCGCCGTTAGTTATGTTTGCCGGGTTTTAAATCAACCGGTCAATTTTCAGGGCGTCACTTTTTATTGAACCGGACGTTTCTTTCGCGCTTTCTTAAAAACACTATTTTTTAATCGCATTCTGCTATTCAGATCAGCCATGCCGACAAAATTTACATTTCTATCTTTTTTTTGCTGCGCCGCGCTGCTGCACTTCCCTTTTTCAGGGAAAAGTCAATCGCTCACGACCGTTCGCGGACAGGCGATCGACGCGAAAAGCAAAGAACCGCTGCCGTACATCAACATCCAGTTTGACGGGACCGGGATCGGGACGACGTCAGACGTGAACGGCAATTTTTACCTCGAAACGAAAGAGAACCGCTCGGCGCTCAAAGCGAGTTACGTAGGGTACCAAACGCAGACGATCAAAATTAACGTCGGGCAAAGCAACCAGGTCACGCTAAAAATGGAGGAAGAGGCGGTGGGGCTGGGACCGTTAACAGTGGTTGCCGGAAAATACAGGAACAAGGGAAATCCCGCCGTGGAACTGATCCGCAAAGTGATCGAACATAAAGACCGCAACCGCAAAGAAGGATTTGACTATTACCATTACCAGAAATACGAGAAAGTAGAGTTCGCGCTGAACAACATCACGGACGGGTTCCGGAACAATTTTATGTTCAAAAAAACGCCGTTTTTGTTCAATAACGTCGATACCAACAAGGCGACGGGCAAAGTGAACTTAGCGTTTTTCTTTCGCGAACTGTCGTCGGACATTTATTACCGGAAATCGCCGGCGTCGCAAAAAGAGTACGTCCGGGGGGAGCATAGTACCATCGCTTCCAGTTTTGTAGACGTCCCCGGATTTGCGAACTATATCGACAATATGTACCGCGAGATCAATTTCTACGAAAATTCGATTGACCTCGTGACGGTTGCTTTTGTCAGTCCGCTGTCGCCGATCGCGCCCCAACTGTATCGATTTTATATACAGGACACCGTCAAAATTAAGGGTACGCCCTGCGTCCATCTCTATTTTGCGCCGCGCGAAAAAGCGGATCTGGGTTTTATGGGCAACCTCTGGGTAGCGCTGGATTCCACTTACGCGGTGCGCAAGATCGACGTGGGGATCCCGAAAGACATTAACCTGAACTGGGTCAACGAATTGCAACTCGTCCAGGAATATGATTGGGAGGAAAGCGCTACGGCCATCAGCGACAGCCTCGGGACCACGAAACGGGGCCTGATGCTGACGCGGGACGAGATCTTTATGGATTTCGGGATCGGAAGCGGCGAAAAAAAACGGTCGATGCTGGGGCGAAAAACGACGACATACAGGGATTATGAAATTAATACCCCGCTGCCCGACAGCCTGTTTAAAGGAGGCGCGGCCAAAGTGTTCCGCGATCCCAATTCGGACAAGCGGAACGCGTCTTTTTGGGAGACCCACCGGATTGACACGCTCAGCCGCCACGAGCAGGGAATCATCGCGACCGTTGATACGCTACTGCGCAATAAACCGTTTATTTTCATCTCCAAAGCGGCGCGCTTCCTTTTCCAGGGCTATGTGGCATTGGGAGATTTCGATATGGGATCGGTCTATTCGTTTTATAACTTCAACGAGATCGAGGGAACCCGGTTGAAGTTTGGCGGTTTTTATAATAAAGCGCTGCCGGATAAAAAACTGCAACTGGAGGGCTATGCCGCCTACGGCCTGAAAGACGAACACTGGAAAGGGTATTTCGGCGGCCGTTACTCGTTGGGCGATAAGCCGGTCAACGTTTTTCCGTTTAATGAATTGAAGCTCTGGTATTTGAACGACCTGAAAATTCCTGGTCAGGACTTGCAGTACGTTAACGAAGGGAATTTATTATTGTCTTTTAAAAGAGGGTTGAATAACAAGCAGTTATACAACGAAACCATTGGCGCCCAATACCTTAAAGAATCTCAATCGGGATTTGCTTTTTCGGTCTTTGCCAAAAATACGGGGTTAAAACCGGCGGGTATTTTGAAATTTGACTATGAACTGACCGACCAGTATCTAATCAAACCGCAGGTCATTACTTCGGAAGCGGGATTTACGCTGCGCTACGCGCCGAATGAACAGTTTTACCAGGATATTAGTTTCCGGACGCCGATCCTGAACCGGTATCCGATTCTGGAATTTAAATATACGAAGGGGTTGAAAGGGATTTTTGGCAGCGAGTATGATTATCATTCCGTCGATTTTAAAGTAGAGAAAATCTTTTATCCCGCGCCGCTGGGTATTGCGGACGTGATTGTGGAGGGCGGACGCATTTTTGGAACGGTTCCATATCCGCTTTTAGACGTCCATCGCGCCAATCAAACCTACGTATATCAAATGGAATCGTACAATCTGATGAATTTCCTGGAGTTCATTAGCGATAAGCACGTTTCTGGCAACGTCAACTGGAACCTGGGCGGGTTTTTCTTTAACCGCATGCCGGTCGTCAAAAAATTCAAGTTGCGCGAGGTGCTGACGTTCAAAGCGCTCTGGGGCGGGCTGGACGCCGCCAACCAGCCGAGCAAGGACAACGGCCTGCTGCGTTTCCCGGTGGACGAGACGGGCCGCCAACTGACCTATTCTTTCAACGCGCAGCCGTATATGGAAGCCGGAATCGGGATCGCCAATATTTTCCGCTTTTTGCGGGTGGATTATATCCGGAGGCTTAGTTATCTGGATCATCCGAACGTTTCGAGCTGGGGGATACGGACGCGGATTAAATTGGATTATTGAAAAAAAGCGGTCAGCTATCAGCTATCAGCCGTCAGCGATCAACTATTAGCCGTCAGCTATCAGCCGTCAGCTATCAGCTATCAGCCGTCAGCTATTAGCCGTCAGCTATTAGCCGTCAGCTATTAGCCGTCAGCTATTAGCCGTCAGCTATCAGCTATCAGCTTTTTCGGGGCGGCTATTATGAAACAGGTATCATGGAGAAAAATTTCAGTATCCGTTTACTGCGGTTTATTGCTATTGGATTGGCGTTGACCGGGGCCGTTGGGTCGCTCGTTTTTACGCTCCGGGCGGGACAAAATAATCCGTCGGTTTTTTTGGTCGGGCTTTTTTTGGCCTGGGTACTTGCTCCGTTCATTGCCATGCTGGCAGCCAATGTAATTTCTACGCGGTGGACGGCTGCATATAGCCGGGCGCTTTATTTCCTGACGATTTTTTTGACCGTTGGTTCTCTGACTGGTTATAGCGGCGCTTTAAGTCCGGCGGGGACGAAGCCCGCTTTTGTGTTCCTGTTTATTCCTTTCCTGTCGTGGGTCATTTTAGGGATTGCGGCGCTGGTCGCCCGCGCGCGGAAATAAAAGCGCGTAGTTTGAATGAACCGCGCGTCATAACTGATAAATCATAACTTGAATTTATTATTTGTTTGCAGCCGGAATAAGTGGCGCAGCCGGACGGCGGAAACCATTTTTAAGGACCTTGCCGGCCACACGGTCCGGTCGGCGGGGACGGAGAACGAGGCGGTCGTCCGGATTTCTGAAAAATTAATCGACTGGGCTGACCTGGTCTTTGTGATGGAAAAACATCACAGAACCCGGCTGATTGAAAAATTTGGGGATAAGACACGGCAAAAAGAGATCATTATTTTGGAGATCGAAGACGATTACCAGTTTATGGATCCCGAACTCATAGAAATGTTGCAAACTTCGGTGGAGCCTTATCTTAATTGAGGCGCGAGGCGCTTAAATCGCTCAAATTCTCAATAAAACGGCATATTATTGCATAAATATTCGTAAAATCTTTCGCGCAGATGATTAATCGCCTAACATGGGCTATAGCGGACGACGCTATGCGCGCCCGAATGGATCTGGAAGACGAAATGGAGAGAAAATTTAGCGAAAAAGAAAAACTGCTCGCAGAGGAACGGGAAAGAGCGGACGTCGAAACTGCGCGCGCGGACGCCGAGGCCGCCAGAGCGGACGCCGAAACGACCAGAGCGGACGCCGAAACGACCAGAGCGGACGCCGAAACGGCTAGAGCGGACGCCGAAACTGCCAGAGCAGACCAAGAAAAAACCAAAAAAGAAACTGAAAAGCAAAGAGCTGATGATCTTCAGCGGCGGCTGGATGATTTAGAAAAGCGTTTGAGTAACTGAGTTGTTTTTAAACTCAGTTATTTTTGTAAGGTAATCGTAACCGTTCCCTGGGAAAGGCTAAAGGCTGCCAGACAATGGCTTTATGCAGGAGGCTGGCCGGTCATCTGCATAATTTCGTCAATATAATTCCGGTGGTTGGCGAGGCGGGGAACTTTGCTCTGGCCGCCGTATTTTCCCTTTGCTTTGAGCCACTCGCGGAAAGCGCCGCGGGGCGCCATACGCAGGCTGAGGCGCTCCATCGCCAGGCCGTTGTATCGTTTGGCTTCGTAATCTGAATTGATGCGCTGGAGGTTGGCGTCGAGCCAGTGGTTGAAGGCTTCGACGTCGGCGGGTTCTTTTTCAAATTCGACGAGCCATTCGTGACCGCCTTTGTTCCCTTGGCGGTCAAAATAAATGGGCGCGACGGTATAATCGTTGACGAGGGCGTCGAACATCCGGCAGGTTTCGGCGAGCGCTTTATCGGTGTTGGCCACCATGACCTCCTCGCCGAAGGCGTTGATGAACTGGTTGGTGCGGCCCGATACTTTGATTTTGTAAGGCGCGACGGAAGTAAACAACACCGTGTCGCCCGGAACGTAGCGCCACAGCCCGGCATTGGTGGTGACGACCGGCGCGTAATGTTTTCCAACTTCGACTTCGGCCAGCGGGATAGCGCGGCGGACCTCTTTATGCCATTCCTCTTCGGGCAGGAACTCAAAAAACACGCCGTTTTCTAAGAGCAGCAGCATATCGTCGGCGCCCGCCTCGTTTTGAGCGGCAAAGAAACCTTCGGAGGCGTTGTATATTTCCCAAAACAAAAAATCGTCTTTCGGCATGAAGCGCCGGAACTGTTCGCGGTAAGGCGCGAAACTGACCCCCCCGTGTATATAGGCTTCGAGGCGCGGCCAGACGTCCAGAATATGGTCTTTCCCGGTTATTTCCAACACCCTTCTTAACAACAACACCGTCCAGGTCGGCACACCTGCGATGAGGCGCATATCTTCTTTTACGAGGGCGCGGGCCATGCGTTCCAGTTTTTCTTCGGTGTTGGGCGTCAGCGCGAGGTCCAAAGACGGGGCGTAAATATAATTTCCGACGGGCGGCATGTTGGCCAGGATGATGGCGCTGACGTCGCCGAAGCGCGTACCGGGGTGCGGCTCAAAAGTTTGGAGGCTGCCGCCCATGACGAGCATTTTGCCGTCGAAGACGCGGGCGGAGGGTTTATTGTGATAGATGAGGGCCCCCGTATCCCAGGAGCCGCGCAAATGACAGATCTTCAGGTTATGGTTGGAGACGGGAATGAATTTGCTTTTATCATTGGAAGTGCCGGCGGATTTAGCGAACCAACGGACGCCGCCGCTCCAGAGGACGTCCTTTTCGCCGTGCATCATGCGAAGGATCAACGGTTTAAGGGATTCGTAATCCTGGACGGGGATGTTTTTTGCGAAGGTTTTATAATCGCGGATATGAGCGAAGTCGTGAAGTTTGCCCCATTCGGTATGTTGATTTTGGCGGATATACTGCATCGCCAGGCGCTGCTGCGTAACATGCGGCTGCGCGGCTGCGCGTTGAATCCGGCGCATGCGCTGGCGAAAAAGGAAATGCATGGCGCTGTTGATCATGTCAATGAATGATGAATGATAAATTATGAATGCTGAATTTTCATATAATACTTCATATTATGATCTAATTTGTTTTCCTTCTTTTTTTAGCCGCGCGCAATGAAGTTTTAAAAATAGACAATTTTTTGAATTCCATCATACTTTTTATGGGGTTAAGAATCGGACGGTTGAAATAACCTGTACAGGGCCGGCCGGGAGCGTAAAAAGCGCCTTCCTGTTCGCCGGTTGCACGTTTTGCAGCCAGGGGTTGGTCTCCGGGTAGGGGCGGTTGTTCAATTTGCTTCTCAATGTACTGATTTACATATATTTATAATTACAGCCCTTTTTGGGGCTTCCTACCTTTGCATCAACGAACGACGGGACTAGCCGGGTCTTCGTTTTACGAGCCTCCTTTTCTTCACTTTCAACCTTATCCTCATGTTCAGAAACAAGTTTTACTTTCTAACCGCTTTGGCGGCGCTTCCGGCGCTGGTTCTCGGGCAGGTTCTGACTTCCGGCGCTTCGGATCCGACGGTCGTCGTTACGACCGGCGGGTTGAGCGACGTCTGGTCGCAATTGACCGGTTTATGGATTCCCATTTTACTGGGCGTCTACGAAGTCATTGTCCGGTATGTGCCGACGGTGCGGTCTTATTCTTTATTGACCTGGCTAATGGATCTGCTGCGGTATTTATCGCCGGACCGGAAGCTGGAAGCCTTAGGGGAGATTGGCGAATTTTAGGACGCCGTTTGGGCGCGCGGTCAAACGGAGCCGAACCTTCGCTTTTTATTTTTTCATCATTACAACTTAATTATTATGGCTATTCAGAAAGGCGCCGTTTCCTATGTAGGGAAGATCGGCAACATCCGCCACTTCAAAATCAGCGGCAAAAAAGGGTATTTTGCAGGTCTGGCAGGCGGACCTACTAAGCAGCAGATCATGACCGGGCCGCAGTTCAAGCGCACGCGGGAGAACATGAGCGAGTTCGGCGGCGTCGCGCTGGCGGGCAAAGCAATCCGCCAACCTTTGCTTTCGACGTCCGGCAACTGGGACGACGGCGTAGCGGGTCGCCTCGTGGCAGCGCTCAAAAAGATCAACCTGCTGGATACCGCCGCTCCGCGCGGTCAGCGTTCGATCCAGATCACGCAGTACGGCAGTCCGCTGGAAGCGTTTGAATTCAACCTCAAATCTCATTTTGGCATGCAGTTCAAAGCGCCTTACCGGGTGACGGTCGACGCGGGCCGCGCGGGCGCGCAGTTCAACACGGACGTCCTGGACGCCCCTTCGACCATCTTCGCGCCTACCGGAGCCACGCATTTCCGCATTGGCCTGGCGGTGGAAGTCATGTCCGACTGTTTTTACAACGCGACCGACCAGAAGTATGCGCCTTCCGGCGGCGGCGCGAACCTGAACGGTCTGGCGGCGGTCGTCTGGTCCGATTACCAGGACGTCGCCAACGCCGCTTTGCCCGCGCTGACGCTGCACGCCACGCTGCCTCAGACGGGTACGCCGCCCGCGCCGCCGACGCTCACGCCGGACGTTTCGCTGCTGGTTTGTCTTGCTTTTGAGTTGTACCAACTGGTCGGCGGTAAATATTACCTGCTGGAACAGGGGAACTCGATGAAGATTGAGACGATTGCGACGCACTAATTTAATAATGGTGAATGATGAAATGTTCCCATCATTTATTTTTGTGATTCAGGTAAAAGGATGTTTTCATTGGAAGTTTGGTTTGGCCGCGTCTCCCGGACTGGGGGGCGCGGTTTTTTGTTTTGCTTCCGTTGAGCGCGGTTACTACGCCGGGAGCGTATATGCTGATTTTAAAGAAAGCGGCCAATCTGGATTGCTTTATTAAAAATGTCGCTCAATTCTTTAAATTTAGGGAAAATCACCCCGAAAGACAATCTATTTTGAATATTTTTGTACAGTATTTGTATCGAATTGTACCCATGAAAGCAGCCGAGTTAACCCAATTATTTGAAAATAAACTTTCGCCGGAAATGAAAGAGAACGTATTGAATGATTTTGAATCTTTTACCCCCGAGCTTGAAGCAAGAGGGGAAGCAAGAGGGGAGATCCGGGATCAACTTTTGGAACAGGGAATGGCCGTTCCAACGGTCGACTGAGTAGCGGCACGGATGACGGACGCCGGCGGTTGAGTTTCCAATGTTCGGGCGGGCAACGCCCCGGGTTGGTTGTTCCCGCGCGAAAACGCCGGTCGCCGCAAATAATTTCCGCCCAAACAAAGATTTTATTTTTTTATTTAAATAATCCTATATCTTTGCATCGTAGTCGCAAAGTTTTTTGACCTTTTGGAACCCTCTTTTTGGCGTAACCGCTTGATCCTGACGTAATTGAATAGCTACGCCCTTTTAAACCCTTGTCTGGCTTCGGCTGGATTGAAACCAGACTGTAGTACGGGAGCGTCGATCCAAAGCGGCAGTAACCTTTTAAACCCTTGTCTGGCTTCGGCTGGATTGAAACACGCCAACGGGGTTATTTCAAAAGTTGATCTTTTTTCTTTTAAACCCTTGTCTGGCTTCGGCTGGATTGAAACAAATCCCTTTTTACAATTTTAAACAAAAACGGCTGCCTTTTAAACCCTTGTCTGGCTTCGGCTGGATTGAAACTCTACTCCCTGATTTGCCATATTTGTAAATCTAATATCTCTTTTAAACCCTTGTCTGGCTTCGGCTGGATTGAAACCCGCATGTCAACATCTAAACCTTCTTCGTGGTCTTTGCTT
>JBBRMZ010000035.1:0-27386 GCA_038230555.1 Chitinophagales bacterium | reverse complement strand
GGACTTTTTCAACCCATTATTCGCATAAAAACGTTATTATCTCTTTTTGTCAATCCCAATCGCTCTCCAGCCAGACAATTTTTCCCGCTGGATCAATATACGCCCAAAGACCATTTTTCTCAATTCGTGCCAGCCCGTTCTTAAAAGGTTCAACCCTGTCCAGGTAGCGGGGCGGGATTACGATCTCGCCGGTCGCGTCGATATATAGCCATTGATTTTCGAGGCGCACCGCCGCAAGCCCCGAAGAAAAAAATTGAGCGTCGTCAAACTGCGGCTGTATTTCCAGGCGGGCGTCTTTGGTCATGTAGCCAAATTTTCCTTTATAGCGGAAGGGCGCCAGCCCGTCGTGAAATTCGCCCGCATAATCGAACACAGGCTTGACGGCCATTTTCCCCGTCGGGTCGATATAACCAAACTTATCGTCGACAATCACCGAGGCCAGGCCCTCAAAAAAGCGCCCTTCCGAGACGCCTTCCCGGACGGGATATTGCGGCGGGGCGATCATTTGCCCGCTTTTATGCATCAGCCCCCAGAGGTCGCCCGTCCGCGCGGCCGCCACGTCGCCCTGAAAAACGTCGCAAGCGTCGAACACGGCCTCCACGACCATTTTTCCTTTATTATTGACATAGCCCCACCGCCCGTCGAGCTGTACGGCGGCCAGCCCGTTGTTGAACTTCCCGGCGGCCTCGTATTTAGGCTTAATAACAAAGGCGCCCGACCGGTCGATGAACCCGATCCGCCCGCCATAACGCGCCGCCGCCAGGCTTCCGTTGAAATCATCCGCTTCTTCAAATTGCGGGTCGATCATCCAATTACACCGCCCGTCGATATATCCCCATAAATGAACCAACTGTGCCCTCGCCAGCCCTTCCTCCATTTGTCCGACAAAATTAAATGCGTGTTTCAACAGCGGCCTGCCGAGTTCGTCCAGCAGAACGACGGTATCGAAGATCTTGACGCGGGCGAACCCATTATGGAAATCCTCCGCCTGATAATATTGCGGCTCGATCGCCACATCCCCTGTGACGTCGATAAAACCGAACTTCCCATTTTCCCGGATCTTAAAAAGCGCCTCTTGATTCATAAAAATAAGGACGAAAATTGCAGAGACGCAATGCCTTGCGTCTCTGTCTGCGCGGCTTCAAAATATTGCGTCGCTGCCTGAATAGCCTCAAAATATCGCGTCTCCATCTGCACCGCTTTAAAAGTTCGCCGCCTTTAAGGATAAAAAATAGAATATACATGAACAAAATGAATCTACAGACTAAAAACTGCCTCATTCATCATTCACCATTATTTAAACGCTTCCGTCCATGCCAATACCCCGCCCGTCAGATTGCGCACGTTGGTAAACCCCTGCGATTGCAGAAAACTCTGCGCCCCGGCGCTCCGCGCGCCCGACCGGCAATGCACTACGATCTCGTCGTTTTTATGTTCCTTTAACTTTTCGACCGCGTCCGGGATCGTCCCCAGCGGGATCAGTTCGGCGCCCAGGTTAAACGCTTCATATTCATGCGGTTCGCGAACGTCGATGAAAATAAAAGTTTCTTTCGCGTCCAGTTTTTGTTTGAGTTCTTGTACGGTAATGTCCATATATCTTTTTGCAGCTTTTATTTTTAGGTAAGCGAATTTCTTGTAACGGGAGCGAAGGTACAAAAAGATAAAATTAAGAGGTTATCAGGTTCTTTTTTTTGTACGTTACCTGTAAATCATTGCATGAGTTGCGTTAAATTTTTGAGAAGAGAGACGTCGGCGATCTATACAAAATCGCGGATCGGTTATCCGCTTAAATTGATGATGTTTGTTGGATTCAATATCTAAGGTATTCGATCATTTTCAGGCGGACAAACGTTCAAAATTTTGTTTGAAGTTTAAGTTGAAAAAATTGTATTGTTAATCCCCTTCAGCTATATTTGTCGTTCAAACAGACGCTTCTATGACCAAACTACTCTCCCTGCTCTGCGCCACCCTTTGGACGGTTACCCCCGTTTTTGCTCAACAAACGCCTACTTTAGTCAAGGATATAAATCCAGGCCCCGGAGCGTCCAATCCTTCGCGGTTCGTAACCAACCAGGGCCTCACCTATTTCATTGCCGACGACGGAACAGGGTCTAAGATCTACGCCACCGACGGTTCCGCTGCGGGGACGCAGCCGGTTTCCGTACCCTTAGCGCGGGCGGAAGGTATCAACGGTTTTTTAACGGTCTATAACGGATCGGTCTATTTTTTTACCCACCGGGTAGACGAATACGAGTATCCCAATTTCGTCATCAATATCCTGTTGCGCAAAATCGACGGCAGGATGTCGACGATCGTGGACACGCTGATCAACGATACCAGTCCTTTCAATAATTATGGCGTTGATAATATGTTCGCTCAGAACGGCTCGCTGTATTTTGAACTTTATCTGTCTATTGACGCTAGTCTGGGCTGGCATACGGATCTGTATAAAAGTAACGGAGCCCGCGGCGGCTCGCAAGCTATCGTAACGGAAGACCGGACGTCAGGCTCTTCCAAAGGAAGCTCTCATTTGTCGAACGCCGTCTTTATTGGAAACCCTGATTATTATCTGGCGACCAATGCTAACGGCGACGTCATTGGCATCTCTTCCAGTTCCTCTTCCCTATCTATTTTAGACCGCGTGTTGGACCGCAACCAACACAGCCGGACTATTTTAAGTCCTTTCGACACGAAAAACGCGCTCGGCGTATTGGGCGACGAATTTTATTTCACCGTCCACGACACGCTTTTCAAAGTTAACGACTCGCTTCGCATCACGCCCCTCGGTAGCGGATTCGGGAAACTGACCTTAGCCAATAATCAGGGCGGGCTGCTCTATTTCCTCAACCGGCAAAATGAACTCTGGAGAACCGACGGCACAGCCGCCGGAACTTTTACGGTCCGGGGCGACGACCCCTGCGTCGACTCCCTGTATGGTTTTACCGCTTTGCAAGGCACGCTGTATTATTTTGCCCGTAATAGTTGCGACCACCGGGCGACTGTTTTTACCACGGACGGCGCGCAGGCCGGCGGGCCGCAAAAGTCGGTTTACGTCTTCAGCGTTTCCGATTCTCTGATCAGCGCCTTCGTCGATGGCGGCAAAATTTATTGGGTCTACCAATCTAATGCGAACGGCTTAGACAAAATGCTGGCCTACAATCCAGCCTCCAACAGTTTGCAAACTTTTACGCTGGGTAAAAACTTCACCGGACAGGGCGCTTTTCTGGATTTTAATACTTTCGTCTACGGCGGCTTCTATTCGGCGGATTCCATAGCGCCGGCAGGCGGCGCGGAACTCTACGCGCTGCGCCTGAACGCAGTCGTTGGCGCGGGCGACGTGGCGGTTTCTATTTCCGCCCCGCCTACCTACCAAAAATATTCGTCCATCCCGTTCACGCTGACCGCCAAAAACGCAGGGAGCGTAGCTGAAAAGAATATTCAGCTTCATTTTACGCCGCCGCCCTTTACCTCCGGCGTCAGCGGCGCGGCCGCTTCGGCGGGCGCGTACAACTATTATTGCGCCGGCGGGGTCCAATGCCGCGTCTGGACCATCCCCGCGCTGGAGCCGGGCGCTTCCGCCACCTTAACTTTGAACGCTTATTTGCTGGATCCCGCCGGAGCGGCTATTTCCGCCGGCGTGAAACTGATGGCCGCCTCGCCCGCCGACGCTAATCCAGGCAACGACAGCGCCAGCGCCGTGATCACGCAGGCGGTCGTTTCGGGCTTGCCCGATCTGGCGTTGGCGCGCCAGATCAATCCCGCCGTCGCCTACCCCGGGCAGCGGGTGGATTTTATGTTGGACGTGGAAAATTTAGGACAAACAACGGCGACCGGCGCTTACGTAATCGCCCATTATCTTTCCAAAAGTCCGATGTTGGACGGTTCGGCCATCTGGGTTGGTCATATTCCGACCGCCAGCACGCCTGTTGGGACGATCTCCGACGTGCCGGCAGCGATTACCGTTCCCGCGAACCTGGCGCCCGGAAACTACTTATTGTATTCGCAGATTGATTCCGGCAACGCGATCCTGGAATCCAATTACGCCAACAATGTTATTTCGACGCCCATTACCATCAGCACGATTCCGGGCGCCGGTTGCCGGCAAAGGGATTCGTTGATTTTGGTGGATTTGTATAATAGTACGAATGGGCCGGGTTGGACTGTTCAATGGAATTTGCAGGCGCCGACTAATACTTGGTATGGCGTGACATTGAACGGCGACGGTTGCGTTTCTAATTTAACGATTCCCGCTAATGGATTAACGGGAAGTTTACCGAATAGCATGGGCAATCTGACCGGGTTGACTGATCTTGGTATTTTTGATAATGGATTGACCGGTATTATTCCGGCAAGTTTAGGAAATTTAGTAAATCTGCGGTTCCTGATATTAGACCGCAATCAATTGAGCGGAGCCATCCCGGACAGTTTAGGCGTTTTATCTCATTTGGAAGCATTGAAATTGATGGAGAACCAGTTGTCGGGTTCTATCCCTACGGCATTTAAAAATTTAAGTAAATTAACTGAATTAAATTTGTCGTATAATCAACTGAGCGGGTGTATTCCTATAGAGCTAAAAGAAATTTGTCCCACGGTTCAATATGGAAACGTGTCCAACAATTTCGGACTACCAAATGGAGGCGACTGGCCGGCTTACTGCCATACCGGCGACGGTTCGTGCGACGTTGTCAGCGGGGACGTCGCCATTTCTATAACCGGGCCGTCCGTATATAAGAAATACTCCTTCATTCCGTTCACATTGACCGCCAAAAATGTGGGCGTTCGCGATGAAAAGAATATACAAATAAAGTTTTACCCACCCGCTTTCACTTCCGGCGTTGTGCAGACTTCGGCGACGGCGGGAACTTTTCAGGAATATTGCGGAAACGGATTGCGATGTCTGACATGGACAATACCAACATTGGCGCAAAACGAAATGGTTACTTTAACTCTATCGGTCTATTTGCTCGACCCACAGGGCGCCGATATCACGGCCACAGGATCGCTTATTTCCGCCACTCCTTACGATGGCAACCGGTACAATAACTTATCCTTCATCGTATTAAAAGATTCTACGAGAGACCCGTGTCAAAACGACGTGCAGCCGCCTCTATTATCGCATTGTCCAAAAGATACAACTATCGTTTATCTCGAGCATTATGGTTGCGTCAAATGTTACGGCACGTTGATTTCGTGGACGCCGCCGACGGCGACCGATAACTGCGGAACGCCGACGCTGACCTCTAATCTGCAGCCCGGATTTTATGCTTCCTCTTTGGACACGCAAATAGTCTACACCGCTACCGACGCTCATGGCAACCGGTCGGCCTGCTCCTTTCATCTTACGGTAAAAGACAGTATTCTGCCTTGCGTCGTAAATTATGAGAATATCGGATACTGCCCAGCCGACGTAACCATTGCTACAGCCTCCGATTCGGCAGTCGCCACCTGGGACTCTGAACCCGTTATATTCACCAATTGTTTAGGCGTACAATCTCTGCAAGCCGATCATCGTCGCGGAGAGAAATTCCCGGTGGGCGTTACTAAAGTGACTTATTCCGGCACGGGCGTTTACACCCAAAAAATCTTTTCCTGTTCGTTCAACGTGATCGTCAAAAAAGATACGGGCGTTCAAAACGATATTTCCATCGAAACGCTCACCGCCGACAATCCGACTGTTTCCAAATACTCAACGCTGAATTTCACCATTACCGCCAAAAACGTGGGGACGGCGCCGGCGATGAACGTACAAATCCAGTTTAAAATACCCGACCATACGGCGAACGGCGGCGTCCCCCGCCCTACGGCGGGCGCCTATCAGGAATATTGCGCCGCCGGCGTCCATTGCCAGACCTGGACGATTCCATTGCTCGCGCCGGGCGAAGGCGCGACGCTCGTCGTCCCCGTGTTCGCGCTCGATGGGCTGGGAGCGGGCGTTACGGCTGCCGCCACGCTGCTCGCCTCGATGCCGGCAGATCAAAATCCGGCGAACAATAGCCGGACGCTCGTTGTGCCTCCCACGCCGGGGGCGTCGTCTTTAGCGGCGTTAGTCCCTACACAATATGCGCCGGTAGTCGTGCAAAAGGTTTATCCCACGCCGACCGACGATATTCTGGCGGTGGAAATAACGAGCCTGATCGAAGCGCCCGTCCGTTTCCATTTTTTCAACGCGCAGGGCGTCGCCGTCAAAATGGAAACGCAACCGGTCCGGAAAGGAACGCAGGAATTGTTTTTCGACCTGACGAATCTGCCTTCGGGCTTATATTTGTTGTATACGTCGGACGCGGGCGGGCGAAGAGCGCCGGTGAAGGTGGCGAAATATTGAACAGCCGGAGGTTCGGCGAATTCAACTTTCAAGTTCAGCGGATGATTAAATGATCTTTTCTGTCTAATACTTCCAAAGGCGAATAAAATACGAGCGTTTTGAGGGCTCTCCAAAATTAGCTATATCTTAGCTTTGATCAACTAAAATAATCCGTATATTTGTACAACCCTAAAGCGCTGCCAACTTTCTATAAATTTTCAAAACTATGAAATATGATTTTAGGAGAATCCAGAACCGCTAGTCGAACGTTGAATCCCGTGCAACTCATGCTGTTGAAGCTGTTTAACAGAGATATGTCAGATCAGGAAGTAGATGAAATTAGGGACTTGTTATTAAATTATTTAGAAGGCAAATTGCACCGTCAATTAGAAATTGACATAGCTGCCAAAAATATAACTCAAGGCGATTTAGACGCGATATTGAATAAAAGCCAACGTAGCAAACAATAATTATGCGCGTTGTCATTGATACCAACTGTCTGATAGCTTCTATCCCACCGAAAAGTAAGTATTATTGGCTTTATCTCGCTTTTAGGGAAGAAGCTTTTACCTGGATTGTCAGTACGGAGATTTTAAATGAATATTTTGAAATATTATCTCAATTTTATTCGCCTCAAACTGCTGAGACCATCATAGAGATTTTATTAGCCGCTGAAAACGTAGAACTTGCCGAGCCATATTTTTCTTACAATTTTATTGTAGAAGATCCCGACGATAACAAGTTTTCAAATCTTGCTATATCTTCCAACGCTCATTATTTAGTCTCCAACGATAAGCATTTTAATTTTTTCAAGCGTCTTGCCTTCCCTCCGCTGAATGTTATAAAATTGGATGAATTTAAAGATATTTTACATAAGTAAACTTCAAATTATTAGAAATTTGGATGTTATCTATGGCAAAATCTGGGTGTAACAAAATATGATCTAAATAGAACTTGGCAAAGAACTAACCGACCGCTGCGTCCCCAAGTCCGATACCGTTATAGGCTGTTTATCGTCCGCCGTGCGGGAGTATTCGGAATACGCCGTCTGTTAAATTTTAACTGCGTTTTCAAAATCTCAATATGCCCTTAGCTCAGGACCTTATCAACGAATTAAAACAATAAGCGGTCGTCTTTATGAATATTGAACGTCGCAGTTCCGGCCGCTTACGGGCCTTCGGCGGACGATGAGGAGGTTATTTTAATTGAACCTTTGCCAGAGAACGTCACCAACCAACATAAAACCATTTTAGAAGAACGCCTCGAAAAGCGCCAAACCAATAAATCGGGATTTATAAAATAGGAGAACCTAAAAGAGCAAATTGAATCACAGGAATAAACCTATTCTGATATCAATATCTTCCCGTTAAACACCCGGTTATCCCTCAAATTCCGGATCTTCAAAAAATACATCCCCGCCGGATAATCCAATAACGAAACCGGAGAACCGTTGAGCGGCCCCTGCCTCAATAGCTGCCCCAGGCTGTTGAACAGCGCCAGTTCATAATCTTCATAATGGGTCGCCGGGTCTTTCAATTCAATAAAAAGCCGGTCGGTAGCCGGGTTCGGGTAGATAGCGAAAGCGCTCGAAGCGGGGGCGACGTCGTTAGACCCCAGGGTTTTACTGTCCCGAGGCGCCAGTTTGCTAAAGACCGGACGAATCATGATGGCGCCAAACGGGCGGATGATCGTGTCGGACGGTTTGGCCAGCGTATCCCATACGCCCGCGCCGCTCGTATTCAAAAACAAATGACCAACGTCGGCATTGAGGTTGTTTCGGTCGACCCCAATGGGTATGCGAATATCGCCGATATTTTGGAACGTAATATAAAATTTGCCCGGATGGATCGGAATCCCTTTGGGTTTGCCGGTATTATCGACGAGATCGATGGTCGTAAAGCCCTGGATGGAATCCGTCAGGTCGCTCAAATAGAGGGGTTTGATGTTAAAACCCGTATAGATCGTTTGGGCGGCATTATTGGTCAGGCTGTCCTGGCGGATACGGAGGTTGAAATTGCCGCCCGCGTCGCCGTTGACGTGCGGAAACATAAACTGCACGGCCCGCAACGTATCCGGCACGGTCGCCGTGAACTGTAAGGCCGTTTCTGTGCCTACCCCCAGGCCTGAGTATTGAATTTCGGCGGTGCCGTCGTCGTACGCGAAGTAATTGGTGCAGTTGGTGATGGTCCGCGCGGTATCGTTGCGAAGGACGCCCGCATAGTTCGCGCTGTTCGCGATTTCTTTATTGGGCTGAATGACGTACTGTGTCTGAAAGATCAGACTATCGGCGTTGGCGAAAGCGGCGCCTTTCAGGGTATTGACAATATCCGGGGCAGGTACGCCGACCGTCAGGGTCGTGAGGCCCGGAGCAAAATTAATTCCGTTAGCAAGGGCGGTCGGGGTCGCCAACTGGGTTCCCGTCGTTAATTCCGTAAAACTAACGCGGGAGTCGATATTGTTGTCGGGGGTTGAAAAAAGGTTGGAAATGGTGTACCGGACGCTGGGCGCTACTTCCGTCGAAAGAATGCTTTTCAAATGGCGCCACGGAATAGCCGTGTAATCCTTTAGTAAATAAGTTGACGGAGCGGACAATGCCATATCCTGAAAATCGGAAACTGACCGCCTGTTTTTGTCTAACCGCACGTAATCCAGATGCCAAATATCAAAATTACCGTAGAGTTTCGCAAAATTCCGGAATCGGAACTGAAAACCTTTATACAAATAAGGATCATTCAGCGTCGAAGCATAATATTTAAACGGACGCACGTCGTCCACCCGAAGGGTATCATTGTTCAAAAACGAACGCGCATAATCCCAGCCGCCGTTGGGATTGCGAAATTCCAGGATCATGGAATCCGCCACGCCGGGCGCGTAATTGAGCCCTTTAGGCTGTAAATAAAAACTCAGGATGACGCTGTCGGTCAATTTTAAACCCCCCAAGTCGAGATAAGTCGAGGTGAGCGTATCGGCAGAACTTACGGCGCTACCAACTACGCTGGAATACAATTTTCCGTTTTCGTTCAGGGCGTCAAAAGTGGCCACTCCAATCGAAGGGGGCTGGTAAGCCATGGTATTATTGACAAACACTTTTTTATCTACCCATAATCTTTTATCCGGATAAGGCCCGGCGTATGAAAAATCGTCGAAAAAAGGAAGCGCCAGCGTGTCCCCGCGCACCGAAAACACATAGGTGATCGTATCGCAGGTGCCAAAATTGTTGCAAACCTGGTAGGATAAACTATCTTTTTCCGCCCTCAAGAAAGTATTGTAAACAAAACATTTGCTGTTGGTAAAACGGACGCCGCCGATCTGCGTATTGTTCGGAAAAAACTGGCTGCAGGTCGACGCATGGAGCGCGGAATCGATGATGCAGATTTCAGAAGTAAAAGTATCTCGCGGGAAAGTATTATAAATATAGGTATGCCCCCCTCGCCGGCCTATCTGCACGTATTTTTCTACAAACACGTTATAAAGGGAATCTTTTAAAATAACTTGCTGAGAAACGGAATCAAAAACAGAAACAGAGCCATGATGAGTGTAAGAAAAATCAATAATTTCGGTCGCCGTATCGGCAATATTATTATTGGAAATATAGCTAAATACGGTCATTAAAATACCATCCTGCACAAGCGAGCCATTGCGCGATGTTGGGGTCAGCACTTTTATGGAAGAAGCGACTACGCCCGTATCCGACGAAATATCGAATTTGGCCGTGTCCCCGCTAAACAGGTAAATAAAACCGCTACGAGCAGGCGGGCAAATTCCGTCTCCCCTGGTCTGTAAATAATTTACGTTTATCCCGGCTTTCGCCAGCCGCGCCGTTTCCGCTTTAGCATCGGAGGAGGCTTGTTTTTGTAAAACAATATTCGAGGAAAGCGGGGAAAGTTCGTAACCTGTTTGAGCAAAAAGCGCGCCGCACGAGATCGCCGCAATGATGGTAAAAAAAAATTTCATATATGTAGGAATAGTCAAAGTAACGGCTAAATGTTAAAATGTTCGGGTCTGTAATACTTGTTTTCCCGCTGGTTATCTCAGATTTAAGGACCGCAGATTGCCGCAGATACTTTTCTGCTTAAATCTGCGACGCTGGAATCTGCATCCATCTGCGGGAAAAAGTTAACAAAGAGGTCTGCCCTCTATATTTACATTTACGCTCAACGATTTTTACGACTTTTTGTTGCCTGCCGGAACGGTACTGCGTCTCTGTTTAGCCGCGCGGCTCCCGAATTTTATAGGTACCCGCCCGCTCAAACGGGCGTCCGGCATATACCCTGCAGGCGGGGCGGCTATTTTTTTATCCGTATAAATCCTGTACTCTCCCGGAAGTAAATGAATCGTAGTATTGACGTTTGAAACGTTCAGATTCAGGTTGTTATCCAGATAATCATACCAAGCGCCCGCAGCCTGGAAACGCGGGTTCACGTCCTGCGCCGTCAGGTCAAAGTTGCCGACGACCGTCACGTTCATCGACGGATCGCTAATATGAAAATCTTTGACGAGGCCGGCGTCCGTCCCGGTCCCCATACCGCCGACGTCGTAATTGGCGGATTGAAAAGCCTTATAATGCGTCCGCAAATAGATCAAACTGGCCGTCAGGTTGTACAGTCGTTTTCGGCGAGCGTCCGCGTAATACCCCAAACCCCAGGGAATCGGTTTATCGTTAACGCGCCCGCCGTGGCTGCAATCCTTCCAATAATTGTCGTAATCGATACAAAAATCGTAGCCGAGTTCTCCAAATTGCCAAAGCATTTTTGGCCCGGGAACGGTATAGAAAAAAGCCTCAGCCGCTTCCATTTGCCGCAAAGCTGTTGGAATATCTTTCAGGCTGACCCCGCCGGATGCGTTTCCGAATTGTTCGTTTTTATACATCAGCCGCTGCTCGTCGTGGCTTTCCATATAAGCGACCAGGTTATTTGCCGCAGCCGGGATTTGATTCCAGTATTTTCCATTGAACCCATGCGTGGAAGCGGCGACGCGCGTAATATCGTCGTTGCTGTTAAAGCCCAACGCGATTTGGCTGTATTGCGAATTTTCATTGCTCCAGGGAAGCATACCGTAACTCGCCAATTCGGTTTCTTCCTGATCTTCGCCAAGAAATTCCAGGATCGTATAAGCGCCAGGTTTCATGGTTTGCACGCTGTCGTAAATGCGTTTCCAGATAACGACGCGAGAAGGGTCGTAAGCATTGAAAGCGCCCACGTCGTCGGGCGGAGAAGTTTTATGCTGGGTAAATCCTTTGGCGAGATCAAAACGTAGCCCGTCAACTTTGTATTCCGTCAACCAGTTGCGCAGCGCACGGAACATATAGTTTTGGGAATAAACGCTTTCATGGTTGAAATCATTTCCGACATTGTACGGATGTGTGGGGACGGGATTAAAATACGGACTGTTATTGGCGGGTTGCCCGGTTCCAAGCGTCGGGTCGCCGCCCGTCCAGTACATCTTAGCGTAAGGCGCCGATCCAAACGCATGGTTAAACACAACGTCCAGGATGACCGCTATGCCGTTTTGGTGACAGGAATCGATCAGTTCTTTAAGCTTATCCGGCGTTCCATAATATTTATCGAGCGCCATGTGAAAATCCACGTTATATCCCCAACTGTCGTTGCCTTCAAACTCGTGGACCGGCAGGAGTTCAACGGCGTTGACGTTCAGTTTTTTCAAATACCAAAGCGTGTCGATGATCGACTGGAAGCTATGGTTATAGACGAAATCGCGCGGCAATAGTTCATAAATGGTCAGGTCAGCTTTCGGCGGCGGGGTAAAGCTGGCCGTTTTCCATCGGTACGGCGCCTTGCCGACTTCGAGCAACGTAACGATTCCTGTCGTTTTGCCGGTCGGGTAGGGGGTTGGGTTCGGATAAACGGTAAAAGGAATAGACGGATCGTTGGCCGGGTCTAAAACCAAACGGCTTAGAGGGTCGGCGACTTTGATCGTATTGTCTACTACATATTGATACGTATAATTTCCAGCCGCTAAGGTCTTAGTAATCCAGAAACGGTCGCGGCTCGCCGATTGATGCATTTGGCTGGAAGCGTCCGCCGTCCAGTTGTTAAAACTGCCAATCAGACTAACGGTATTTTTTAGCGGCGCTTCAAAAAGAAAAGTGACCGTCCCGGTTTTATTATCGGTTGCTCCAAGTTGCGTTCCGACGGGCGGTTCCTGGTAGGCGGTCGTGCTTTCCGCATAAATAAAATTCCTGCCGCCGTTATTGTTATACCGGATCGTATAAAAATCCGCGTCCGCCGCGCCCGGTTGCGCGCCGGATGTGAAGACATAATACCGGACAAACGTATTGTTCGGCTGGCCGGGAATAGTATAGGTCGCCGTCGTTCCCGAACTCGTCATCAGCGCCACATTAGGATAGGTAGCGCCGTCGTCTGTACTGTAGCGCAGATAAACGTTTTCGCCCGCGCTCGGCGCCCCGTCCAGTTTGGCCGTGATCGTGACCGGCGTATTGGGCGTCTGGCTGTTAGAAGGTTGCGAGACGGAAAGGACCTTGTGCAACGGCCCCTGAATTTCAAATATAATAGCGGAACCTTCGTTCCCGGTAGCGTTTCCCCGCGTTTTGATGATATATGTAAAAGCGGAATTAGCTGCCTTAAAATAATACGCCTTTGCCCCGGCGTCGGTTGTTACGCAGGAGAGCGGGTTAACGACGCCAAAAGGCAAAACCAGGTCATTGGAACCCCCTGGTCCGTAAATACCGCAGGGCGACCCGCTTCCATAAAACCGAAAGTAATGATTCCCGGCCGTTAAGCCGGTTTTTGTAAAAATAAAAGAACCGCCCAACGAAGCGGTCATCGGGGTACAGGTATTCCAGGTTCCGCCCAGCCCCTGATCTGCCGGCGGATGATCGGGGCCGGTATTGAGACAATTTTGCGCGCGCGGATGGACGGCGGCTAAAACCGCCGCAGATAGCGCGAATTGGATAATTAGTCGGTTAAATTTCATCGGTTAAAAAATTATGGGTGATGAACAGGCAAATATATAAGCATTCCATCAACTATATCCATTAACCCGGTTCCAAAACCTCCAAAACCAAAAAATTAACCCGCCGCCTGTTTTTTTATACCGAAATACCAACAAAATATTTGTTTTTCCAGACGCCCGAATGTATTTTTGTCCAAAGATGACGGATAGCCAACGAGTTATAAAAATAACTCATAACTCATCCCTATTTTACAAACATACCATGAAAGAAGACTTCCTCCACTACCTGTGGCGCGTCCGGCGTTTCGACGTCCGCAATCTGCAAACCACCGACGGCGACCGCGTCGAAATCCTGCAAACCGGCGCGCTCAATACCCACTCCGGTCCCGATTTCCAGAACGTGCAATTGCGCATCGGCGACGTCCTTTGGGCGGGCTGTGTTGAAATGCACGTCAAAGCCTCCGACTGGCTTGCGCACAGCCATCAAAAGGACGCCGCTTATAATAACGTGATCCTACACGTGGTCTACGACGCCGACCTTCCCGCCGACGCAATCAGCCAAAAATTCCCCTGCCTGGAGTTGAAAAAATATATCCCCGAAGGCGTCTATCAGCAATACTGGCGGCTGCTCCACAGCGAAGACTGGATTCCCTGCCGCAATCTTTTCCCCGCCGTTTCTTCTATCGTTAAAAGCTCCTGGATCGACCGCCTCACTGCCGAACGCCTGGAAGCCCGGACTGCCGAAATCGACGCCGCGCTGGATCAAAACCGCGGAAACTGGGAAGAAACTTTTTACCAGTTCTTAGCCCGCCGCTTCGGAGCCCGCCTCAACGCCCAACCTTTTGACGCCCTTGCCCGCGCCACGCCAAACCGCATTCTTTCCAAACACCGCGACCATTTATTCCAACTGGAAGCGCTGCTTTTTGGCCAGTCCGGCCTGTTGGAGCACGATTTCGAGGATGATTACCCGCAAAGCCTGAAAAAAGAATACGCTTTTCTCAGAAGTCACTATCAACTCGCGCCGATGGAGCCCGTCGCCTGGAAATTCGCCCGCCTGCGTCCTTCCAGTTTCCCGACCGTCCGCATTGCGCAATTAGCCGCCCTGGCTCATCAGTCCATCCATTTATTTTCAAAATTATTGGAAGCCAACAGCGTCGAAGAAGCCGAAAAACTCCTCGCCGTCCAACTCAAATCGTATTGGCTAACGCATTACGTATTTGATAAACTTTCCCTCCCGCGCGCCAAATCCCTCGGCAAATCCGCAATCCATATCCTGATCATCAATACTGTCGCCCCATTCCTTTTTACCTACGGCAAGCACCTGGGTAACGATTCCTTCAAAGAAAAAGCCCTCCGCTGGCTGGAAGCCCTCCCGCCGGAAGAAAATTATATCATCGAAGGCTGGGAAAAACTGGGCGAGCGTCCCAAGTCCGCTTACGAAACGCAGGGGCTGATCCAGTTAAAAACGCTGTATTGCGAGAAAAAACGGTGTTTGGAATGCGCGGTGGGGAATGCGATTTTGAAATAAATCAATAACTTAACTGCACTAAAATAGGAGTTTTACTACTTAGGCTTGTTCTAGTTTTTGTAGGCAATTGTTTGCGAATTCACTAACTGTTTGAACGTACTGTTCAATTGCCTTGTGACGGAATTCTTTGTTCAAAAGCATAGCTGTATCTTCATTATAGAATTCATTAAAATTAATTCTAGGTTCCAAAAAATGGCTTGCTAACCACCACTCACCCTTATCTTCTTTACTAAATTCCTTAAGTTTGTTCGCCAATCCTGTTAGTTTTGGAGAACTATTTTTTAAGCGTCCAGTCGAATCATAAGCTACCAAACCAAAATATACTGAACCATAATCGCCAAGCACACCTCCATTACGCTCAAAATAAACCCGAAAACTCAAATCATCTTTTTTATGTATTTCGAACATTAATCCGAACCATAACTTATTAATTCCTCTTTTGTGAATTGCACTTGAAATTCTATCATCAGAAAATTTACCGTCAGGAACAATAGTAAAATTATTTCTAATAATTGCCTCCTCGAGACTCTTCCAAAATCTATGTTCTGTATGCCAACGTATATGATTCCAATTATTACCGATTAATTTTGAAGCTAAGGAAGTTTCTCCTACTGATAATAAATCCAGTAAATCCAGTAATTCATCTTTCATAATCGATTGATTTGTAAGTTCTTTAATAAGGTTAGAATACTGAACAAGTGTTTCGCGCAAAATGGGTTTTACCGCTGCTATTTCAATACATTTATCCAGCCATTGTATAATATCCTGAGAATATGAAATGCAATTAACTGAATCGATACTTAAACTACCTCTACTATTTTCCGTTGGTTCATCCCCTTGTAGCGTAAGGTAGAGAATCTGAATATCTTGAAATCCGCCTTCTTTAATTGATTTATAATAGCGGTCCAATTGTTCATTCTGATCCCCAGCTCGAATTTTATTTTCGATAAGAATTGCTTGCTGCTGACCTTTTATCAGAATATCTATATTTTTACGCTCTCTAAGCACTATGAATTTTTCACTATCAAGTATTTTTATTTCCAGTTGCGATAAAAACAAGATTAAGAATTTGTCGCCCTGATTATGAATACCTTTGGGATTAAGAAGTTCATATATAAACCTTGAATGAACATTAACTTCATCATATTTATCCCTTAAAAGAGAGAATATGTTAAACTGATTATCTTTATTTAATTTTGAATATTCTAAATGCAAACGCTGGACGGCATCTAAAAAAGATTTGAAATCGTTTTTAGAAATATTGTAATTCATGTTTTAATCATTTTTTAGTCTGTTAAATCACAATAGTTTATCAGAAATTATTGAAATGCAAATGTATTAAAATTGATGTTGTTTATATTTTTTTCTTATTATAAATTTTTAATAATATTGATTATTAATTTGCAAAATAAAATGAAGAATTACGTCCTGACGAAATAGAAAAGCCGCTAAAATCGAATATGAACAAAGTAGAAAATGATATAACGTCCTACGACGATTATATCGAACAAAAATACGGTCCCGTCGGCGCGCCCAAACGCGACGCCTTTGAACGCGGATTTGAAGAATTCTATCTCGGCGTTCTCATCAAAGAAGAAAGGTTAAAACAGGGTCTCACCCAGGAACAATTGGCCGAAAAAATAGGAACCACTAAATCCTATATTTCCAAAGTGGAAAACGACGTGAACGAAATCAGGCTTTCTACGCTGCGAAAAATTATTGAAGGACTGGGAGGGCATGTTCAGGTGACGTTTAATTTTTGAAATTAAACCCGACCAGGCATTGCAAGAAACGTATATAATTTCTTAACATGAAAAGTAGGCGATGCGGCCTATACAAAACAAACGATTTTACCTTTTTAGCGAACTCTTACATACTTAACTTACTGTTGTACATATTCATCGAAAAATAGGTCAGGTCATTCACCTTCTACAACACCGAAAAAAACTTCCCCAGCATCTTTGGCTTCTTTCCCCACTCCTCCAACTCGGCCTCCGACCAAAGCGCAGGATAAAAAATAATCCGCTGATTTTTAGGCGGCAGGTATTCCTGCCAATTGGTGCCGCCGGTCGCGGCGATGGCGTGGGGTCGCGATTCCAAATGTTTCACTGCCGAGCGAAAATGCGAAAGCCGCCAGCGCACGTTGACGTTCAGGTCGTGTGTTTTCATTTGTGCAATCAGATCCGCGTCGTTTTGTTCGTCGGGCCTGAGTTGCAGATAGCGCCGCCAGATATTGTTTTCCTTTGCCCGGCCGGCGAGGTCGATCAGCTCTTTGGAATATTTCAGCTCAAACTGCCGGAGGGTGAGCGTTTTTTTGCCCGTCGCCAGTTCCGTTGCACCGGATTTCCAGTAAAGCGATGGATAAAGTTTTGACAAATCCGTTTCGTCTTTTAATCGTTCCCGTTCGTCGGCGCGGATCAGCCGCGAAAGGTCGGCGCTCCAGATCTCTATTTTCCGGAACTGGGCGGACTGGAAACCGCTCGCCGGCAAGAGGCTCATGCGGAACTTCAAAAACTCGTCCTTGTCCATCCCGTCCACCATAATATCATAAGAATAAATCAGGACGTCAAAATACCGGTTGACGCGTTCCAGTTGCCGTTTAAATAAAGCCAGGGGACATACTTCGCTCAATGTAATTTGTTCAATGGCGTCCAGAATCAGCCGGAAATATAGCTCCGTGATCTGGTGATACATCAGGAAGATCCGTTCATCCGGTATTGGCGTCCGGGTATTTTGCAGGCTAAGAAGCGTATCAATATGTATATAATCCCAATACGTCAAAAAATCGGCGTGGAGCAGGCCGTCGAGGTAGGAGGTCATATCCTGACCCATGGCGGCGTATTTTTCTTCCAAGCGCGCTAAACGGTTGCCGACTTCGGAGCGGTCGTCAATGGTCATACGTAAAATTTTTTGGTAAAACGGTAAAACCAAACACAGAATTGCGTTACCGGTGGAAACTAACGCTGATAAACTTCAACACCTCCGGCAAGGCAGTCCGCCAGTACGTCCAGTTGTGAGCGCCGTCGCGGACGCGAAATTCGTGTGGTACTTTTTTATCGATCATTGCGGCGTGAAGCGCCATATTACCTTTAATAAGAAAATCGTCATCGCCGCAGTCGATATAGTAGCGCACTTTTTTAAGGCTGTCGACGGGCGTTGTCTCTACCAGTTTTAGGATGGAATTTTTATACCAGGCGTCGCTAAGGCGTCCTTTCCCTTCCACGTTCATTGATCCGTATAGATTCGCCATCGTATTATTCCAATTTGTCATAGGCATATCCAAAATCTCCTGGTCAGTCCTGACTGCTGCGCTGAGGGCGGCGGCGGCGGCAAACAGGTCGGGATGTTTAAGCGCCAAAATCAGGGTTCCGTAACCGCCCATGGAAAGTCCGGCTACGGCGCGGTATTCGCGTTTTGTGCGGGTGCGGTAAGCGGCGTCGATAGAGGGGATGAACTCTTTAGTCAAAAAGTCTTCATAATTGGTTTTGCCGTCGGCACTATTGATATAATAACTCACGCCGCCGTCCGGCATAACGATGATCATGGGAGTCGTTTCTCCGCCAACTTCCATTTTATCGGCAATACTTTGGGCTTCGCCAAATTGCGTCCAGCCGGTTTCGTCATCCGAATAGCCGTGCAGCAGGTAAAGAACTGGATAGCGCCGGTTTCCCTTGTCGTAATCGGCGGGGAAATAAATGGAATAATGGACGTCTTTGCCGAGTATCGAACTCTTAACGCTCAGACTTTCTTTCAGGACAGATGTTTGAGAAAATGCGGACAGAGATAGACCACATAAAATAAACAGCAGTAAGCTTCTTTTCATTACATTTTTAATTTGGCGACATAGTTAATTTGGCAAATATACTTATCATTCGGTTGATTTTATATTTTTTCCTCAACTTTGCGTCAACTTAAGGCGTTTAAAGAAAATTGCTTTCGGCTTAATAAATCCAAATCCGGGAAACCTCCTTCTTCGATGCGCGAAACGAAATTTATCCAGCAAAACCAGGAAAAATGGGCGCGCTTTGAGCAAATCCTATCCGAAAAAAGCCGGGACCCTGAAGAACTGAACGATCTCTTTGTTCAGATTACCGACGACTTGTCTTATGCCCGCACATTTTATCCGTCCCGCTCCGTGCGCGCTTATCTGAATGGGCTGGCGCAACGGGTCTACGCGATGGTCTATCGTCAAAAAAGATCACCCTGGAGCCGTATCCGCCATTTTTTTGTCGCCGAGCTGCCGCAGATTGTGTACGAGTCCCGCCGTTCGTTTCTTTTGGCGGCCCTGTTTTTTATATTATCGTTTGTCGTCGGTTATTTTTCCAGCCTTATGGATCACGATTTTCCCAAGGCGATTCTCGGCGACGCCTATGTCAACATGACGGCGGAGAATATTAAATCCGGCGATCCAATGAAGGTATATAGCTCGTCCGGCCATTTCGACATGACTTTTTCTATTATGGCGAATAATATATTCGTCACCCTGTTTTGTTTTTTAGTGGGAATTTTCGCGGGCGTCGGCTCTGTCGCTTTTATGATGTACAACGGCGTGATGCTGGGCGCTTTCCTCCAATTTTTTGCGCAAAACCATCTCCTCAAAGAAGCAAACCTGACGGTTTGGATGCACGGAACGCTCGAAATTTCAGCTATTATTATTGGAACTGCGGCAGGTCTCGAAATGGGACGCGGCCTCGTGTTTCCCAGTACCTATCACCGGCTGGAATCTTTTCAGGTAGGCGCGCGGCGGGGGCTCAAAATATTGGCGGGCGTCCTTTTAATGCTTGTTTTGGCCGCGCTCGTCGAAGGCAACCTGACGCGGGAAACAAAAGTAGGGGACGTTTTCAGGGCTATTTTCATTGGATTTAGTTTATTCTCCATTTTTTTCTATTACGTCTGGTACCCGTTTTATCTATCGAAGAAAGGTTTTCCGCCGCCGCCGCCGCAATTACCCGACTGGTCGCCCCCCGCTTATGAACCTGACTGGGAGGAGGTCAAGACTTCCGGCGAAATTTTTACCGACGTTTTTTTCCAGATCAAAAAACATATTGGTTATTACCTGGCGCGGGTGGCAGGCGCTTCGGCCCTTTTTTGTGCTTATGCTTTTTTGGCTGGAAATCATGGCCCCGATGATATTTTTAAATTAGGCGGCGGAGGCGTACAACAACCCATATACCGGTTGCTCTATAGTATTTTTACCGAATGGCAGGTATTAGGACAGTTTTTTGTTAACAAATACATCCCTTTTTTACCGGCGCTTAACGCGGTTTGTTTTACCTGGCTGGCTTTTGGCGTATACCGGAAAGTGGCGGAAGAGGAAAAAGGAGTTTCCTTCAATTGGAAAACCCAAATCCTGCTCTTCATCCGGTTGTTTTCTATATGCGGCGTTTTCTTTGCTTTATGCGCGTTGGATTCTTCGGCGCTGGTCTTAGGTTTATTCCTTTTTTTTCCCTGGCTGGGCGTTGCTATGTATATTTGTTTTCGTGAAGATAAAGGTCCCTTCAGAGCGGTCGGACGGGCCTGGACCCTCGTCTCGGGTAGCGCGGGTTTGGCTTTGGGCGCCTACTACCTGTTGTTACTTATCAGTTATTTGTTTTTCTCTTTCGTTAACTCCATATTTGTCGAATACTATCTTCAGGTGGTAGGATGGAACACGCGGCTAACGCAGGCGGCGCTGGATAATTTTGCCGTTATTCTAACAGCCTATATTTCTATTTTTGCTTTATTTTCTATATTTACCCTCCTGTTTGCCGGATTTCCCTTTCTTTATTATTCTTTACGGGAAATAAAGGAAGCGCATGGCATGATGAAAAAAATTATGCGGGTGGGAATGGATAAAAAAATACGCGGTTTATTACAGGAAAACGGTCGGGAGTAATCATCTTATTTTTGGGAATAACTTAAAAGGAAATCATAGGGCGCAGTCAGCATGTATTTAAATTTCAAATCTTATTTAACGTCGGCGATTGTCCTGACGATTTTTCTGTGCGCTTTAGCCCATGTAGAAATGCGCGCGCAGAACGCCGCCACTGTGAAGATTGATACCGCTCAAAACGCTTTGCCGGACGTTGACGAGGAAGATTCTTATATTGACCAGTTAAAAACACCCGCCGACGTTGATTATCTGAAACGCCCCTTGCCGTCCCGCGAGTTCGATCCGGCGGATTGGAAAAAAGCTACCCAGGGATTGCATTACCCCATACAATTGGAACCGGAGCTCAAACTACCGCCCGTCGGTAAAAATAAAGCGGCTAATCCTTTTTTTAAAGCCTTGCTCGGCGCTTTGTTTTTGTTGTTAAAGTGGGTCGTTTACATCGGTTTTGGAGGCGGGATTGTGTATTTATTGGCTCGGTTCCTGACGGGCGGCAATATTTTTGCTATTCGATCCCGTAAAATAAAACACTCCGACGCGCCCATTGAATTAAATCAAATAGAAGAATATCTTCCTGGCGCCAATCTCGATGAATACATCCGGCAAGCGTTGGCTCAAAAAAATTATATACTCGCCATACGTTTATACCACCTGTCAATTGTCCGCGAACTCTCAGCTTCCGGCGCCGTCGAATGGAAAAAAGGCAAAACCAACCGCGCTTATTTGCAGGAAATGCGTAATAACGGTCTATATGAACCTTTCCGCCGCGCCACCCGCATTTTTGAAAAAGTATGGTATGGAGACGCCGCTTTCGGCGAAACCGATTTTGACGTTGTACAACCCGATTTTCAGAGTTTGTTGAACCGCGCCCGCCAAAAAACTTAACTTCTGCTTCTTTTTGTGGTATGATCAGCATTTTATTACCGGTTTTCAATGCAGCCCCCTTTTTAGCCGAGTGTTTAGACTCCATCCTCCGGCAAACGGAGACAGCCTGGCGCCTTTACGCCGTAAACGATTTTTCGACCGATGGTAGCGGTGATATTCTTGCGGCCTATGCACAAAAAGATCCCCGTATCCGGGTTTTTAAAAATCAGGAAAAAGGAATAATTCCCGCATTGCGCCTGGCGTTCAGCCATGCCGACGGCGCCTATATCACCCGCATGGACGCCGACGACGTCATGCGCGACCATAAACTGGCGTCCTTAAAGTCTGTTTTACAGGAGAAGCGCGGCGTAGCCACCGGTTTTGTTGAATATTTCCGGTTTGATCCTGATAGCGGCGACCGCACGCCGGTTCGCGAAGGGTATGCCCAATACGAGCGCTGGCTCAACGGCCTGACCGACCGCGCGGATAACTGGAGCGAAATATATAAGGAATGTCCGATTCCGTCACCCTGTTGGATGGTTCGCCGCGCCGACCTGGTTGCCTGCGGCGCTTTCAATCCCGACCGCTACCCGGAAGATTATGACTTGGCTTTCCGGTTTTATCAGGACGGTCTGTCCGTTTTACCTGTCCGGGACGTCCTGCACGAATGGCGCGACCACCCGCAGCGGACTTCCCGCATTGACCCGCGCTATGCTGACAATCGTTTTCTTGACCTGAAATTATATTGGTTCGTCAAACAGGACAGAGATTATAGTGTTCCGTTGTATCTCTGGGGCGCCGGGCAAAAAGGGAAATGGATATCGCGCAGCCTGCGCGAACAAAACGTTGCTTTTCGATGGCTGACGGATAACCCTAAAAAAACGAGGCAGATTATACAAGAGGTTATGATAGAAGGTAGCGAAGTTTTACAAGAGAGCGGCCGTTTCCAGGTTATTGTTTGCGTCGCCGCTCCTGTTGAGCAAGCCAAAATCCGGTCTCGGCTAAACGCGCTAGAGGCTCAATCTTTCTTTTTCTGTTAAAAGATCTTCTTCAAATCACCAAATTCAGTAATAAGACCATCCCCAATCCCACTATTCCAACAATCGTCTCCATCGCCGACCAGGTACGAAAAGTGTCGGCCACCGTTAATCCAAAATATTCTTTGAACATCCAAAAACCCGTATCGTTGACGTGGCTTAGCATGAGGCTACCCGCGCCAATGCTCAATACCATTAGCTCGGGCGAAACAGAGGGATTGGCGGCCAGCAGGGGTTGTACGATCCCCGCCGCCGTTAGTCCGGCTAAAGTGGCGGACCCGACGGAAACCCGCACCGCCGTCGCGATCAGCCATCCTAAAAAAAGCGGCGAAAAACCAGATGAGCCGACTAAATCGGCAACGTCCTTACCAATTCCCGAATCGGTCAGCACCTGTTTAAAAGCGCCCCCGGCGGCTACGACCAATATAATCAGCGCGCCGCCGCCTAACGATTCCGAACTCCGGTCCATTAGGACGCCTATTCTGGAACGCGCTTCGTTCAGCGGATAGCACCCGACCCCCAAAAAGACCAACGCGAGAGCTACCGCCATTATCATAGATATGGACGGGTCCCCCAGGAATTTTAACGTAATTAGTAACGGCGAACCTGCGGGTAAAAGAAAATCTCCTAATACCGCCGCTTCCATCAGCAAAGCGGGCGACAGGGCGATCAAAATACTTAATATAAAGGGAGGAAGATCGCCGCTTTTCAACCGGGTAACCCGGACTATTCCACTGGGCGGCGCGCTACGAATATTCTTAATGAACTCTGGAAAAACAACCCCCGCGCAAAAAAGGGTGGGAACGGCCACGCATAGACCCAGCCCCAACGTTTTACCGATATTGGCTTTGAACATAATAGCAATGGTCGTGGGGCCGGGGTGCGGAGGCAAAAAACCGTGAGTCACGCTCAGGGCGGAGGCTGCCGCCAACCCCAGGTAGGGCAACGAAAGCCCGGTTGAGGCCGCCACTGAAAAAACCAGCGGGATCAGTACTACAAAACCCGCGTTATAAAACAACGCCAGCCCGACGGTAAAAGCGGCGGCGGTGAGCGCTAGTTTCGCGCGCCGCACTCCAAAACGCAGTATGAGACTTTCCGCTATTTGCTGCATCGCGCCGGTCTCGGCCAGAATAGCGCCCAAGATAATACCCATCCCTATAATAATAATGAGGCCTCCGAGCGTAGAACCAATCCCATTTTGGATGGATTTGACAATCGCCTCCGGTTGCATCTCTTTAGCGGCTCCGGTCGCGAGCGAGACGAGGATCAAAGCGATAAAAGCGTTGAGTCGCGCGCCTGCAATTAAAACAAGCAAGAGTAGAACGCTGCCGACCAGGACCAATATGGACATAAAATGGAGTCTGAAAATTTTAAACTTTTTTCTCTACGGCGTGCCCTCCAAATTCGTTTCTCAATGCGGCCACCACCTTGCCGGAAAAAGTATCTTCCTGCAAAGACCGTTGTCGCATTAGGAGCGAGAGCGCGATCACGGGGGTCGGCACGCCAAGTTCCAGCGCCGTTTCTACCGTCCATTTCCCTTCGCCGGAACTGTGCATAATGCCGCGGATCGACGATAACTGCGGGTCTTTTGAAAAAGCGTCGCCGGTCAACTCCATTAGCCAGCCTCGGATCACGGAGCCCCGGTCCCAAAGACGGGCGATCTGTTCAAAATCAAAGGAGTAATCCGAGCGTTCCATGAGTTCAAAACCTTCCGCGATAGATTGCATCATGCCGTACTCAATCCCGTTATGCACCATTTTAGCAAAATGGCCGCTACCGGAAGCGCCGCAATAGCGATATCCGCCTTCTATACAAATATCTTTAAAAATAGACTCGCAGTAAGCAAATACGGAAGCGTCGCCTCCGACCATGGCGCAGGCGCCGCTGAACGCTCCAGACATCCCGCCGGATGTGCCGCAATCCAGGAACTCTACCTGTTTTTCTTTGAGCGTCGCATGGCGCCGTTTGGAATCTTTATAATGGGAATTGCCGCCGTCTATAATAATATCGCCGGAAGAGAGATAGGGAAGAAGCCGTTCAATGGTTTCATCGACCGGCGCGCCGGAAGGAACCATCAGCCAAAGGATCTTTCTGTCCTGTAGCGCCGCGCAAAGCCCTGCAGGATCCGCCGCGCCTTGTATGTTTTTTTCCAGGGAAATAGACGCCACGGGCGCCGACTGGACGTCGTAAGCGACGACCACATGACCATGATTGCGCAGGTTTAGCGCGAGGTTATAACCCATTTTGCCAAGACCGACTACGCCTATCTGCATCTTACTCTTTTTAGAAAATTAGAAAAGTGTGATTAAAAGCTGACAGCTGACGGCTGAAAGCTATCTCAATCCGGATAATTGCTGATAAAATCAAAAACATATCCTTTCGCTTTCAGCGCGTCAATGATCATTCGCAGGTCGTTGCGGGCTTTCTCGGTATACAGCATCTCGTCGTGACCCAGGAAAACAAGGTTGTTTTTAGTCAGCATAGAACCGTTGGCGAATAAAGTATCAATCAGCGCGACCATCGCTTCCGGTGATTTTTTAGGAGCGGCGCTTTTGCCGTAATGTTCCCATTCCACGTCCCAGCCGAATATTTTGTAACCGCTGTCGCGCAGGATGGTCGCCGTAGAGCCGCCGTTTTCCCGGACGCCGAATGATTTATTGTTGAGCGCCCATATATCCCTGCCGGGCATGCGAACAATTTTTTTGGTCAGCCCCAATTTGCTTTCGTTATCGATCATGTCCTGGGCTGCCCGTTGCGGAGCGCTATAAAACGCTTTATAATGACCGTTGGCGTGCGAATAGCTATGATTGACCACTTCGACCAGCGGATTGACTTTCAGATCGTCAAGGTGGCGAAGGAAAACCGGGTTGGTCAGAGCATGTTGGCCGACTACAAAAGCGGCGATCCGTATTTGTTTTTCGCTGACGATTTGATTCAGAAAAGGCGTGGGAGACAACGGGCCGTCGTCGAAAGTCATATAGATCACCCGCGTCGAACTATCGCGGACGATTTTTCTGACTGGAGGCGGTTCCAGGGCGATCAGAGCGGTTCTTTGGAGCGGCGGCGCAACTGAGACCGGATTCTCTACGCCGTTATTGTTCTTGGGAAAATCGTCGCAGGAAATGAATGAAAAAAAAGTTAATGAAAGGCTGATTGCAAATAATAAGCGGCGCCGGGACGGGAAGATCATTATTATAATGTTGATAGTATACATGACCCCGACCGGCTACGCCCGTCGGAAAACGAAACAAATTTAGCGCTTTATTAGGGAAAGAATGAGAGTAAAGGAAAATATAACGGGCTTTTTTCAAGTCCGGGAAACGAGGCCCGATTTCAAATAGCGGTTTCATCTTTTGACTTTAAAAAAGCGGGTCATAAGTTCGCTGCATTCTTCCATCATGATACCCATTTCTACTTTGGTTTTTGGGTGCAGCAGACCTTTCCCGTAGCGCATAAAGCCCCGTTTTTCATCATCGGCGCCAAAGATCAGTTTGCCCAGTTGCGCCCATGCCAAAGCGCCTGCGCACATAACGCAGGGTTCTATGGTTACGTAGAGCGTACATTCGTTGAGATATTTGCTGCCCAGGTAATTGGCCGCCGCAGTGACGGCTAAAATTTCGGCGTGTGCGGTAACGTCGTTGAGGCGTTCAGTCTGATTATGGGCTTTGGCGATCACCCGGTCGCCGCATACTACTATAGCCCCTACGGGCGCTTCGCCCTCCAGATTAGCGATCTCGGCTTCTCTTAGCGCCTGTTTCATCCAAAAAAGATCGGTCATAGGGTTATTTTTTACGGTCGGTAACGAAGGCGACCAATTCTTCTAAAGAGGAGCGCGTAGGAGACGGCGGAAATATGGTTAACAGGTCGTACGCTTCCTGACGGTAGCGAAGCATAGCTTCCTGAGCATAAGGAAGGCCGCCACTTTTGCGTACGAAATCAATGACTTCCGCGACTTTATCGGCTTCCTCGCTGTGTCTTTTAATATGATTAATGATCCGGTTTTTTTCCGCTTTAGTCGCTTGTTGCAACGCGTAGATCAGCGGCAGCGTCATTTTCTTTTCTTTAATATCTATTCCCAATGGTTTTCCGACGTCGTCCGTGCCAAAATCAAACAGATCGTCCTTAATCTGAAAAGCAATGCCAACTTTTTCTCCAAAAAGGCGCATCCGTTCGATCAGTTTGTCGTCGTCGGTAGTGGACGCCGCTCCAGCCGAGCAAGCGGAAGCTATTAACGAAGCTGTTTTTTGCCGGATGATCTGGTAGTAGACGTCTTCCTGGATATCCAGTCGCCGGGCTTTTTCTATTTGTAAAAGTTCGCCTTCGCTCATTTCTTTGACAGCGTTGGAGACAATTTGTAAAATTCGATAGGCGTTGTTTTTAAGCGCTACCAGCAACCCCTGCGACAATAAATAATCGCCCACCAGGACGGCAATCTTATTTTTCCAAAGCGCGTTAATAGAAAAAAAACCGCGCCGTTCGAAAGAATCGTCCACCACGTCGTCATGAACGAGGGTGGCGGTATGCAACAATTCTACCAGCGAACCTGCCGTATAACTCATCTCGTTGATTTCGCCGCACAATTGCGCGCTAAAAAAAACAAACATCGGACGCACCTGTTTACCTTTTCGCTGCACGATATAATACATAATTTTGTCCAGCAAAGCGACTTTGGAGCGCATGGATTCGCGAAAATGTTTTTCAAAACGCTCCAGTTCGGCTTCAATGGGTTGTTTAATGTCGTCCAGGGACCTCATACTTATTTTGCAATTAAACCATATAACGCGCGCAGGCTGAAAAAGATCGGTCAAAACTTGGGAATCGAATGTACGACGGCTATAAACATCATGGCCGTCC
>JBBRMZ010000034.1:0-27555 GCA_038230555.1 Chitinophagales bacterium | reverse complement strand
CATTGTCTGGCTTCGGCTGGATTGAAACTCGACAAACTCAAACATTGGAACCCAATGTTCTGTCTGTCTTTAAAACCATTGTCTGGCTTCGGCTGGATTGAAACATGTCCCACTGCTCCGCTTCAGTGAGTTCAGCGATTTTCCTTTAAAACCATTGTCTGGCTTCGGCTGGATTGAAACATTATTGTGGAAGGGCGGATTAGCGATAATTTTGTCACTTTAAAACCATTGTCTGGCTTCGGCTGGATTGAAACTCGGATGTTTAGGCGCGTCCCGTTCGCTCATCTTCCCTTTAAAACCATTGTCTGGCTTCGGCTGGATTGAAACGTTTGATAAAGGAGTTCTTCTTCTCCTGAAATATTCGCTTTAAAACCATTGTCTGGCTTCGGCTGGATTGAAACCCAAGTTCGTCAAATCCTCGATAACAGCATCCCTGCTATTCTTTAAAACCCTTGTCTGGCTTCGGCTGGATTGAAACGTGCTTTTATTGAATCCTTTGGCGAGTTCTTCCAACAACGCTTTAAAACCCTTGTCTGGCTTCGGCTGGATTGAAAGCAAAAGCTGTTCGGACGGGGGCACAGGGTAAAAATATTGGTTGTTGGTCTGAAAAAAACCTTAGCTTTAAGGCTTTGTTAAACATACATACCATGAGATATGGCCAACCACTACGACCGGATTCTGAAAGAGCATATTGAACCCCTTTATGCTTTTATCGCCCGCCGGATGGGGGTGGATATGAACCGCGCAGAGATCATCAAAGACAAGGCCCAAAAAACGCTGGAACGGGAGGCGGATTTTGTGGTCAAGGCGCTGCACAACGATTCAGACGAGGATTTTATCTTTCATCTGGAATTTCAGACGGACGATTTTATCTAATCTGCGTAATTTGCAGCATGAAGTTATATTAAAAATAGAAGCCATGCCTATACATTATAATTTGGAAACGGACGTCCGCTACCGGCAGGGAACCGCCAAAGGCGTCGAAGTTGGGATAGAAAAAGGTATCGAAATCGGAAAGGAAAAGGGTATTGAAGAGGGTATCAAAATAGGCGCTGAAAAGACGCGGCGGCTTTTAGTGGAGAGTCTGCTGCGCGAAACGGATCTTTCGGATGAAAAAATTGCGCGCATCGCCAAGGCGACCTTAGCATTTGTGGAACAGGCGCGGCGGGAGTTGGAAGCCCTGTAAAATGGTTCAGCGCTCTGGATTTTTAGCAACGGTTGAAGAGCGCCAAGCTCTTTAAAGGAAAAATGAACGCGTCAACATGAAAGTTCTACAAAAATTATCCGCATGGGTCCTAATGATATTGGGGACGGCCAACACGGGTTACAGCCAAAACAACTCTTTGTCAGAAGGTATTCGCGTCAACCCGTTTCGCATCGAAAAGCGCATATTGGAATACGGGCGCTTTGGTAAAGACGCCAATGGGAAAACCTACTGCGTCGCTTTCAGTAAAGCCGACCAGGAAGGCAGGGCTTTTTATATCGACCTGATGAAAAAAGCCGGCTTGTCTGTCACGATTGATTTTGCGGGCAATATCATCGGCAAACGCAATGGCAAGGACGTCGCTAAAAAACCGATTGCTTTTGGCTCGCATCTCGATATGGTACCCGCCGGAGGTAATTACGATGGCCGGGTAGGATCTTTCGGCGCGTTGGAAGCTGTTGAAACGCTTAACGAAAATAATATTGTCACCGAACATCCACTCCAAATCATGATCTTTTCGGATGAGGAAGGCGGCACGGTAGGCAGCAGCGCTTTAGCCGGCAGTATGAAAAAAGAAGCGTTGAAAGTAGTCAGTCAAAGCGGATTGACCATTGGAGCGGGCATAAAAGCGATCGGCGGCGATCCGGATAGTCTCGACAAAGCAGCGCTTAAACCGGGCGACCTGACGTGTTTTTTGGAATTGCACATAGAACAAGGAGGCGTCCTGGAAAAAGAAAATCTGCAAATTGGCGTCGTAGAAGGCATCGTGGGCATTGAACATTGGGAAGTGGTTGTTGAAGGATTTGCCAATCACGCGGGAACAACGCCGATGAGCGAGCGACACGACGCTTTACTCGCCGCGTCAAAAGTGATCATTGCCGTGAACGAAGCGGTGACCAGTTATCCAGGCAGACAAGTGGGAACGGTCGGTAAAATTTCTGCCGAACCAGGCGCGCCCAACGTGATTCCCGGGAAAGTAGTTTTCACGCTTGAACTCCGCGATCTTTCAGCATCTAAAATTGCCCTGCTCTACAAAGATATCCAAACCCGCGCAGACGCTATTGCCAAAAATGCGGGCGTAAAAATCAGCTTCGCCAACATGAACGTCTCTTCAAAACCGGCGCTGACTGACTCCAAAATTCAACGCCAGATTACGGCTTCCGCCAAAATGTTGGGCTTCACCTACAAGCTCATGCAAAGCGGCGCAGGTCACGACGCTCAGGAAATGGCCGTCATTGCTCCTACCGGGATGATTTTTATTCCAAGCGTTGGAGGTATCAGTCACTCACCCAAAGAGTATTCAAAGCCCGGCGATATTGCCAACGGAGCGAACGTTTTGCTGCAAACTATTTTAGCGCTTGATAAGCAGTAGGCGGTTGAAGGGCTTCCATCCTAAAGGCGGCGGCGTCTTTTACGGTATACAATAAAAAAGTTTATTCTTTGGCCAGCCTGGCTCGTATTTCTTTAATTTGTTCAACGTCCAATTGCGTTAATAAAGATATATAGGCGTCTTCCAAACCCATAGCGACGGCATTTTTTACCACTTTGGTCATTTCGGCAAGTCGAACCTGGTCTTCCGCTTCCATGCGCAGCGTCAACATCTCGCTGGCTTTCACATGGAGAGAATCAAGGTAACGATTATATCCGTACTCGGCTTCCGGCGGGAGGCGCATGACGTCAAGGGCTTCCCTCGCTTCTTTCATACCTTTTGCTTTAAAATCGTCCCGCACTTCGCTGTTTTTTAAAAAATAGACCCATTCGTCAAGTCCGTCTTTGGCGACGTCGTTGAACTGGTTGACTTTAATAATATAATATTCGGGAAAAACGTCCGAAACGTCTTCTTTAAAAAAAGCGCTTTTTTGCTTACTTGAAAGCGTTAGGACGTCTTTTTCATGGAGCCCGCGGAAAATAACGCCGCCTTTGTACACATAATCCTGACCCTGACCGAGATCAAAATAGACGATGTTAATGGAGATAACTTTTTTGATCTCGACATACTCCTGCCCCAGGCTTAGATTTTCAGATAGCGCTTTGGAAGCGCCATACGCCATCTGATGGAAATAATCTATTTCATAGGTACTCTGAATCTCTATAATAACTAATTCGTTCTTAGAATTTTGCGTTAAAATATCAACCCGGTTATATTTGTCGGTCTCTTTTTCCTGGTTACCTTCGCTTTCCAGTATTTTTTCAATACGAATATCGTCAAACAGCAATTCGCTCAGAAACCCCTCCAGGATCGCAAAGTTGGCTTTATTGCGCAACAATTTTTTGACCGCCCAGTCAAAACGGATTAATTTTTTACTCATCGAAAAATGACTTAGAAAGCAAAGTTAAGGAAAATATAACGTTATTTCCCGGCTATAGGCCACCCTGTTAGAAAACAGCAGGCAAACCTTTTCTACGCATTCGTTCTTCTGTCCGTCAACGATTAAACGGCTCGTTGTTGATCCAATGGAAACCGCGTTTGACGAGAATAAAATCACGCCTGGGTCGCTTCGATAAGGCGATGGAAATACTGTCTTTTTGCCAGAGGCCTTTCAGCGCGAGGTGCGTCGAATCGGTCGCCTCGTAGTTCAACACGGCGATCACGCTGTCTTTATTGTCAATCGGGCTAAGTTTCAGCGTGTTGGTCGTGTCGTTGACTGAATAAAACCACCGCGCGCGCGTCCCCAGTTCTTCGTTGCTCGCGCTGAACATATTTCGCCCGAAGGCGCTTCGGATGGACACATTGGTCCATGCTTCGTTTCCAACTTGGCGCGAGGCGCCGTTCACGACGTAATTTCCCTCGATCCGGCGCTTGCCGGATTTTTGTACGGGCGGAGATACGGCAAATTCTTGGTAGAACGCGTACGCCATGACGCCGACCAGCAGTAATTTAACAACGGCAATCAAAGCCCGCGCCCATCCTTTTTGACTGATTTCGTAAAAAGCAAGCCGTTCGACCGGTTGGTTGGCGATAAAGAAACGGTAGAGGCGGTTGAGAAACGGGACGGCGAGGTATAGGGCGTATACGAACAGCGTAAAGGAAAATATTTTGACCGGCACGTCGTAACACATGTTGAGCGCAAATATCTGCCCCATAGCCAGCGCCGAAACCAGCGCGCCCAGCAGCAGCGTATTTCTGAACAACAGCAGGACGGCGGCCAACACTTCGATTGACCCGCAAAAAATCTGATAAGGCGTGGACGAGCCGATAAAAGTCCACAACATGCCCATCGGGCTCATGTCGCCCACGTGCTGCCATAACCGGTTTTCAGAAGGCGCGGGCATTTGCATGGCGAACACTTTGCCAAAGCCATAGCTGAACATCATATAGATCAGAAAATAGCGCGTCAAAAAATCCAACCCCCACTTCGCCTGGTTATAGGACGCTCTCCGGCGGTCCAGAATGGACCAGATTACCGTTCCGGTCATGGCCAGCAGGAGCATGGTAAACTGCCAGACCCAGTCGAAATGGCTGTCCCCCGATCCGCCCAGCGGGTCTTTCTCCAACTGCGGTATCCCGAACGCCGTTTTGCCTACAAAATTGGTCAGCCATTCCTGGCCGGTCGGAAACGGCAAAAACACAGGGAGGATGTTCAGCAGGAAATAAATGAAAAAGAACCGGAAAACGATCTTTTCGCCCGCCGACCACGGCTTGGGTAATGCGACAATATTTTGCTGGCTTTCCATGCGCTCTATTTTTATGATTTCTCAAAGATATTCCGGCAGATGGAAAACGGGTAAATATTTTTAACTTTTTTTATAGTCCGGCAGGAATCCCCTGATGCTGAGTTATTACAAGCGCCTGGCGTCATTTAAAGCTGCGTAAAAACAATGATCGGAAGATACAGAAAATGGGTTATTTTCGCCGGCGCTTCTAATATATCATCCCTGTTTATCTGCCCGGAGTGTTTCTATGCGGTAAAAGAGAAAGGCGCTATATTACATGTCCAAAATGGAAAAGCATCCGTTAATTTTACGTTTTTATCCAACCTGTCCCGTCCAACTATGAGCGAAAGCCCCGACCATCCTTTTTTCCAGATAGCCCAACGGCTGCGCGCCCTGGCGCGTATCGGGATCACATTCACCAAAGACCCCTACGACCTCGAGCGGTATGAAGAGATCGAGATCCTCAGCCACCGCATGATGCATCTGCTGGCCGACCGGCCCGTGGAGGCGCTAAAGGATTTTTTCATGGACGTCCGGGAATATCCGACCCCAAAAGTAGACGTCCGCGCGCTGGTAATGAACGCAAAGGAAGAGGTCCTGCTGGTGCGCGAAGGCGCTGACGGGCTTTGGTCGCTGCCCGGCGGCTGGGCGGATACGGGATTTTCGCCGTCGGAGGCGGCGGTGAAAGAGATCAAAGAAGAAACCGGCCTGGACGCGCGCGCCGTACGATTGTTGGCGGCGCTGGATCAGGGCAAGCACGCGCATCCGGCCTATCCGCTCGCGGTCTATAAACTGATCGTTTTGTGCGAAGCGACGGGCGGCGCGTTCCAAACTTCCTTTGATATACTGGACGTTGGGTATTTCCCGTTGGACGCCCTGCCGCCGCTTTCTGAAAACCGGATCCTCGCCGCGCAAATACGGGAACTGGCGCGGCGCGTCAAAGAAAATATCCTGGAAGCCTGGCTGGATTGATCTTTCAAGCGCCTGAATAAAAATAAAAGATATTATGATTTTTTAATACCTTTTTGTCGGGACATTAAAAGCTGATAGCTGATAGCTGATAGCTACTTATTTGGATAGGATGGATTGGCGATCTTTTTTTTATATTTACTGCTTCATTTCAAATCCATTCATTCATGACCAAATTTTTCCTGCCGCTCCTGGCGTTTTTATGCATAAAAAGCGCCTCCCTGACCGCCCAAAACCGGACGACGGAGGCCAAAATAGAACAGTTGCTCGCCCAAATGACGACCGAAGAAAAGGCGGGCGAAATGACGCAACTGACCTTAGACATGGTCTGCGTCGGCCAGCCCTACAACGTTTCCGAACCCAACCGCATCGACCCCGTTAAGCTGAAATCCGTCATCCAGGATTATCACGTGGGGTCCATCTTGAACACTGGCTCCCACGGACATACCAAAGAATGGTGGAACGAGACGATCGCCGCCATCCAGCAGGAAGCGCAAAAAACGCGCCTCAAGATCCCCGTGCTCTACGGGATCGACGCCATCCACGGAGTAACGTACACGATCGGATCAACTTTATTCCCGCAACCGCTGGGTATGGCCGCCACTTGGAATCCCGCGTTGACGACCGAAATGGCGGGCGTAACTGCCTACGAAACCCGCGCCTGCGGCATTCCCTGGACTTTCTCGCCTGCGATGGACCTTTGCCGCTATCCCGTCTGGTCGCGCACCTGGGAAAGTTTTGGCGAGGACGTTTTTATGAACAAGACGTTTGGCAGGGCCATGGTCGAAGGGTACCAGGGAAGCGATATGAGCGACAAAACGAAGATCGCCGCCTGCATGAAACACTTCACCGGCTACGGCGCCGCCGTCAGCGGCAAAGACCGGACGCCGGCGTGGATACCAGAACGGATGCTGCAGGAATATTATTTGCCGCAATACCAGGAAGCGATCAACGCGGGCGCCATGACCGTCATGATCTGCTCCGGCGAGATCAACGGAATTCCCGTCCATGCCGATAAGCATATTCTGACCGATATTTTGCGCGGCCAACTGGGTTTTAAAGGGCTGGCGGTTTCCGACTGGGGCGATATTGCTTATTTGTATACCCGTCACCACGTGGCAAAAAACTATAAGGACGCCGTGAAAATGGCGATCAATGCCGGTATAGACATGGCGATGGTTCCGACCGACCTTGATTTTACGAAATATTTGCTGGAGCTGATCAAAGAAGGGCAGGTGCCGATGAGCCGCATCGACGAAGCCGTCCGCCGCATTTTGCGCGTAAAGATCCAATTGGGATTATTTGAAAAAGCGCAGTACGCCATGACCGATTATCCGAATTTTGGCTCCAACGGCGCGCGTCTAAAATCTTTGCAGGCGGCAGAAGAATCGCTGATCCTGTTGAAAAACAAGAACGGTACGCTCCCGCTGCCTAAAAATGCCCGGACGCTGGTGGTCGGGCCGACTGCCGGCTCGATGCGTTCGCTCCTGGGCGGCTGGTCCTATACCTGGCAGGGCGACGAGTCGGATAAGATCTTTGAAGCCAAAAATACCGTCGCCGAAGGATTAACCGCCAAAGCGGTTCGCGGACGCCTTGCGACGGCGCAAACGACCGGCGGCGCGCCTGGCTACGAAGACGCGGTAAAAGCCGCCGCCGAAGCCGATTATATCATCCTTTGCCTTGGCGAATCCAGCTATACGGAAACGCCCGGCGGGATCAACGACCTGAACCTCGACGACGACCAGGTTCAACTGGCCGACGCGATGGCAAAAACCGGCAAACCGGTCATCCTGGTGCTGACGGAAGGCCGTCCGCGCCTGATCCAAAAAATAGAGGACAAAATGTCCGCCGTTCTGTTGGCCATTTATCCGGGGCCGGAAGGCGGCGACGCCATTGCCAACGTGATCTACGGCGACGTCAACCCGTCCGGAAAATTACCGCTCACCTACCCGCGCTACGCCAACGGGATCGTTCCTTACGACCATAAAACCACGGAATCACTGACGGACGGCTTCCCGGATGGGAAAAACGCGTATTTCACGCCGCAGTATGAATTTGGTTTCGGCCTGAGCTATACAACGTTTGGATATAAAAACCTGACGGTCGGCAAAAGAACGATGAGCATGACGGAACCCATCCAGGTGAGCGTGGACGTCACCAATACCGGCGCGCGCGAAGGGATGGAAGTCGTGCAATTATTCTCCAAACAAATGGTGGCCAGCGTGACGCCCTCCGAGCGGCGGCTGCGCGGTTTCCAGAAGATCAACCTGAAGCCCGGCGAAACGAAAACCGTCCGCTTTAACCTGACCGCCCGCGACCTTGCATTTGTGGGTTTGAACAATAAATTCGTGACCGAAGCCGGAGAATTTAAAGCGTTCGTTGGGCCGCTGGAAGCCCCCTTTGAGTTGAAATAGCCCATAAAAAACATTTACGTGACCGCAACGCGCAAAGAAAGGTTTGAAAAGATCGTCGCGCCCAAATTATATATCCTGGCGGCTGCGGCCGGATGGTTAATTTTCCATCATTTCTATGGGTACGAGGGACATTTTGGCGCCGACGATCTGTATTATGCGCGCATCGCCCACGAGATCACACAGGGAACGTATCATTGGAAGCTGGACGATTATTATTATCGCTGGGGTTTGCTGCTTCCGTTAGCAGCTTCCTATAAGTTGTTCGGGATCAACGATTTGTCTTCCGCGCTTCCGGCGCTGTTATATACGGGGCTGACCGTTTTTTTGCTGGTTCAGATATTGAGCCCTTTCAAGTTCTACGCTCAAATATTGGGCGCGGCGTTTTTTCTGACCAGCCCGTGGTCGCTGTTTTACTCCGACAAGATCATGCCCGACTGCGGGGTCGCGTTTTTTGCGCTGCTGAGTTTTTATATTTTCCGACGGTATGTGTTTCCTGTAGACCGGGTTGCCTGGAAAACGCCTTATTTGTTCATGGCGGCCTGCTTCGGCGGATGGCTTTGCAAGGAAAGTTTCGCGTTGTTGTATCCCGTGTTTCTGGGCCTTTTCTTTTTTCAAAGACGGGAGCGGCCCCAACGGGGATTTTGGCTGCGCGTGTTGATTTTGCACCTGATCTGTGCCGTCGCTTACGGGGCGGTTTGTTATTGGATGACCGGGCGCGCATTTTTCCGGCTGGAAGCGATCCAGGCCGGCGCCTACCGGGTTGCCGGTTGCGATTACGCTTTTCAGCCGTTCGTCGAAACCCTCAAACGGATCGGTTATCAGTTTTGGCTTATGCTGATCGGGACCGGTTTTGCGGTCGCTATCGTGTTGCCCTTTGCCCACCGCAAAGTAATGAAGCTGGACGAAGAGCTCCGCGCGCGGTTTTATTTTTGGACCTATATCTTGGCCGGATGCCTGTTGAGCGCCAATTTTATGACTGCCTCGCCGACTGCCTACTCTCCGCTTTGCCTTGATCCGCGTCATTATTTGTTTATTGCGCCCGTCGCGGCTGCGGCGTCCGGCACGATGTTCACTTTCTTTACGTTCAAACGGTTCTTCTTTTTGGGGTCGCTTGTTTTCCTGGCAATCGCCCTGATCGACGCCCGCAACGGCGGCGAGATGTGGCGGTTTACTTATTTGCCGATGGCAATCCTTTGCTACGCGCGGGTAAAAACGTCTGAAAAATTTGACCGCTCCAAGTGGGTTGATCATACGTGGGTCGTTTTGTTTTGCGGCGTTCTGCTGGTCTATCCGCTCCATTATATGCAGTATTCGCGGAGCCTGCGCTACGACGATCAGCGGCAGGTGGTCAAGGAGTTTTTTATCGACCATCCCCTGACGCCGAAAAACATCGTGGTAACGAATGAAATACAGAAAAACTTCGGCGAATATTATATGGGGTTTGAAAATAAGGGAACGACCTTTATTACTTACGAGCAGGCTAAAACGTATGCTTTTCCTGTCGACGCCGCTGTTTACGTTTTGAATGTCTGGCTGACCAATTTTCGCCTCGGCAGGGATTTTCAGGATTTGCCGGCTTACGCGCAACGGCCTCCGGCGGGATTTACGAAAATTGTGGAGAATAAGGGGGCGGTTTTGTACGAGACTAAAGATATTGGTATTTACAAATAATTTTTACCTTTGCAGTATATTATTCCCAGTAGTCCCTGAAGCAATTCAAACTATTGGGTTTCGTTTTTTATGGGGTCATCTTCATCTGATACTTTAAGAAATTTGATAAAAAAAAGCCCGCCTTTTACTTAAATACTCCGTCCGCGTAAATTTATCCAAATTTAAGAATAAGCCATTATCTTAGAGCGACTTTTTATTTTATGACTTTAACCGTTAGCCATGAAAAATACGCTCGCTTATTTATTTCTATTCTTTTTATTCGTTTATTCAACTTCGGCACAAACTCCCGACCTGACCAAAGGCTGGAAATTTAAAACCGGGGACGCGGCAGAATATGCGCGTCCGGACTTCAACGACGCCGACTGGAAACCCATTAACATCAATTCCGTCTGGGAAAATCAGGGATACCCGGATTACGACGGGTACGCCTGGTACCGCGTCCATTTTACGGCGCCGTCGTCCGTCAAACAAGGAAAAACAGACGTCAAGTCGGTCCGGCTGATGTTGGGGATGATCGACGACGTCGATGTGACTTACCTCAACGGCGTTAAAATTGGTCAAACCGGTTCGTTACCGACCGACTCCGGCGGATATCAAGGCGCTTACAATGTCGTCCGGCGCTATATGATTGCGGCGAACGATCCGGCCATTCGTTGGGACGCCGACAATGTCATAGCCGTGCGCGTGTACGACGGCGGCGGGGGCGGCGGAATATATAGAGGGCCGTTCGGATTCGACGCGGTGGACGTCATGGATTCTTTGCGGCTGGACGCCCATACGTCGCCTTTCATATTTACCGCCGACAACCAGATCAAAAAAACAGTTGAAATCCAGAATACCTCTACCCGTCAGATAGAGGGAACGCTTAAACTCCAGGGCAGCCGCGGCGACGCGGGCGCGGCTCAACTCTTTGGACAGAAAAAACTGGCCATCATTCCCGCCGGTCAGACCTATAAGGAGGCGTTTACTTTTGCGAACGTGGAAAACGCCGTCGTGCAGTTTGAATTTACAGAGCGCCAAACAGGCAAGGTGTTGTCTGAACGCCTCGAAACGCCTTACGTCCTCACGCCCAAAGAAAAACCGGCCCCGGCGCTGACCGGCGCGACCGTCTACGGCGAACGCCCGGGCAAGCCTTTCCTGTTCAGGCTGACCGCGACGGGCGAACGCCCGTTGAAATTCTCCGCCGCCGGACTGCCCGCCGGGTTAAAATTGGACGCGGCGACGGGTATTATTACCGGCCAGGTCGCGCAGGCCGGAAATTTTGCCGTCTCCGTTGCGGTGTCCAACGCGCTGGGAAAAAGCGAACGGACGCTGACCATTAAGATCGGCGACCAGCTCGCGCTGACGCCGCCGATGGGCTGGAACAGTTGGAACTGTTGGGGCCTTTCCGTCAATGAAGAACGGGTCAAACAATCGGCCAACGCTTTGAAAACAAGGGGATTAATTAATCATGGCTGGACCTATATCAACATCGACGACGGCTGGGAAGCCGCGCGGCGCGATGCTTCAGGCGCTATTGTATCCAACGAAAAATTCCCGGATATGAAAAGGCTGACGGATTATATTCATGGGATGGGTCTGAAAATGGGTATTTATTCATCCCCCGGCCCGCAAACCTGCGGTAATTTTTTAGGCTCCTATCAGCATGAAGCACAGGACGCCCACAGTTACGATCAGTGGGGGTTCGATTATCTGAAATACGACTGGTGCTCTTACGGAAACATTGATAAAAAGCCCGATTTGGCGGGCTTCAAAAAGCCGTACCAGGTAATGAAAAAGGCGCTCGACGCCGCCAACCGCGATATTGTGTTTAGTTTTTGCCAGTACGGAATGGGCGACGTCTGGAAATGGGGCGGCGAAACCGGCGGGAATCTCTGGCGCACCACCGGCGACATTGAAGATACCTGGTCGAGTCTGTCAGGTATTGGTTTTCAACAGAATATCCCGGCCCCTTACGCAAAACCGGGCAACTGGAACGATCCGGATATGATGGTGGTCGGCTGGGTCGGCTGGGGCGACCATTTGCATGAAACGCGGCTGACGCCCAACGAGCAGTACACGCACGTCAGTTTATGGGCCATGGAATCGGCGCCTTTGCTGATCGGCTGCGACCTGAGCCGGATCGACGATTTTACGTATAACCTGCTGTCCAACGACGACGTGCTGGCCATCGATCAGGATCCGGCGGGAAAAGCGGCGCTCCCGGTTGTTAAAAATGACGCCTACCAGATATGGGTAAAAGAACTTGCGGACGGCTCCAAAGCCGTAGCCATATTTAATATGTCGGAAGATACGCAAAAAATCAGCGTAGACTGGCCTGCGCTCGGCGTTCCGGCTGGAAAACGCCTGCGCGACGCCTGGAAAATGGAGGATGCGGGGACGACCGAAAAAACGTACGTAGCCGAAGTATATCGCCATGGAGTAAAGTTGCTGACGGTTCGATAAATGCAAACGGCGTTATCCGGGCAAACCGGATAACGCCGTTTTTTTATCGTAGAACTAATTACGTGAAAGCGCCCGTTCTGCGGATGACGATCGTTCCTTTATCGACGGAATCTATTTCGGTGGGCAAACTCTGATAGTTGAGCAGGTCGCGGGAAAGTTGTCGGGCTTGGACAGGGTCGCAAAGAAGGGTGATTTCTTCGTCGGCGTTAATTTCAAGCGCCAGTTTTTCGATCCAGTTTTCGTAACCGTTTGTTTTCAAGGTTTGTTTTTTCATCATCATCATCATAATATTGTGCGGGTGATATAAATATCTAATTTTCTCAGATTAAAAAAGCCGCAGCTTGTTCTTACAAGAGCAGCGCGCCAGCCTTGCAAGCCAAAATAACAAAATGATACTGGGATTAGTTCTGTACAGCGGCGGTTAACAACGGACGGCCTAAATGAGTTTTTCCAGGTAGGAAACCATATCGGAGGAGCCGTAAGAACTGTAAGTATCGCCGGCAAATTGCACGCCCAGATGTAAAGTCTTGTCTTTCAATTCCATTTTCACGTTGTCGGATTGGTCGCTGTTGACAATTTCAATGCTTTTCACGCCGTCGCGGAGCGCTTCTTTGCCCATGTCATCGACGCAAATATTCTGCACAAGGGTATCTATTTCTTCAAAATAACTTTTCAGGCGGGTAAGCGGGTATTCGTCAAAGGCGATAAAGGAGTTCCAGTCAACGACAACGGGTATATCAAATCCCGCCGCCTTTTTAATTTGCGCCTCCAGTTTAGGCAGATCGTCTTTTTTGATTTGTTCAGCGAGTCTTCTTTCGGCAAGTCCCATAATATAGTTTGGTTGAAAAGTGATTAGATCGACTTCACGATGCAAAGGTAAGCAGTCTAAACGGGATTCCAAAAAAAGCCGTCGATGAAACTATTAACGAGCTTATAATGAAGAAAAACCAAAAGGGAGCGCCGGCGTCACCGGGCTGCGAAACCGGCGAGGTCCTGTTTGCCAATAGCGGCGGCGAGCAATTCCGGAAAACGGTCGGGCGTGCAGGCAAAAGCGGGAATATCCAGCAGGGCAAACTGAGCGGCAACGTGTCTGTCGAAACTGGGCGCCCCCTGGTCGCTCAGCGCAAGAAGCGATATAAACTGAACGCCGCTCCCTTTGATCTCCGCCGCCTGCCGTATGAGCGCTTCCGAAGCGCCGCCTTCAAACAAATCGCTGATGAGAAAAAGGATCGTATCCGACGGTCGGTCGATAATTTGCCGGGCATAAACGAGCGCTTTATGAATATCTGTGCCGCCGCCCAGTTGTGCGCAGAAAAGGAGTTCGATTGGGTCGTTCAGTTGCGCCGTCACGTCGACGGTAGCCGTATCAAACAGGACCATTTTCGTTTTGACGGAACGCAGCGACGCCAGCGTGGCGCCCAAAATTCCGGCGTAGACAACCGAACTGGCCATCGAGCCGCTCTGGTCGACCAATAAAATAACGTCGCGCAGCGCCTGCCCTTTGCGGCCCCGTCCGATCAGCCGCTCGGGGATGACCGTTTTCAGGTCCGGCTGATAATGCCGCAGGTTGATCCGTATGGTCTGGTTCCAGTCTATTTCGCGGTGTTTCGGACGGCGATTCCGGACAGCGCGGTTCAGGGCGCCCTGCACGGCTTCGCGCAACGGGTTGGATAGTTTTTTTTCTATTTCGTCCACTACTTTCTGAACGACCATCCGCGCGGTCCGGCGGGTCGTTTCCGGCATTATTTTTTGGAGCGAGATCAGGGTGGCGACCAGGTGAACGTCCGGCTCGAGCGCTTCGAGCGTCTCTGGTTCGAATAGCATTTTCTGGATATTCAGGCGGTCGAGCGCGTCTTTTTGCATCACGCGCACCATCGGCGCGGGGAAGTATTTACGGATATCGCCCAGCCAGCGGTTGACGTAAGGAGACGAACTATTCAGGCCCCCGCGCCGGTCGGGTTCGTAGAGAGCGGCCAGCGCGTTGTCAACGGCCGCCAATTCTCCCTGTAGTTCTACAATCGCGTCAGAAGGATTTTCCGCCTGCTTTCCCAGGATCAGGCGCCACTTGGTCAATCTTTCTTCTTTTTCTTCGTGCGTTTCATTGTCCATAAAATTAGCTTTTAGCCGTCAGCTTATAGCTTATGTTAAGTAAAGAAAATAAATAAAACGCTCATGATTTCAATTCGTCATCGCTTTGCCGCCTCGCCGCAGAAAAATCCAGAAAAAAATATCCTCTCCTTCTTGCGCGAGCGAAGCGAGCGCAAAGGTTAAAACGGCCCCCCAAGCTTTAAAAAACTATTAATTCCTGAAAACTTCTACGGCCAGAAATATATTTAAGCCAATGATCAGCGCGGCGACCGACCAGGAAGAAACAGACAGCCAGCGCGAATTGGCAAAAACGCCCATGAGCTTTTTACTATTGGTCATTTGTACGAGCGGCACGACGGCAAAACCAAGTTGCAAAGACAGCGCTACCTGCGTAAAGATCAACAACTTATCCATTCCCTTTTCTCCATATAAAGAGATTACAACAAGGGCGGGCACAATGGCCGCCAGGCGGGTGATCAACCGGCGCTGCCAGGGTTTAATCTTTAAATTCAAAAACCCTTCCATCACTACCTGCCCGGCGAGGGTGCCGGTGATGGTCGCGTTTTGCCCGGCCGCCAGCAGGGCTACAGCGAATAAAACGCTGGAAAGCGAAGCGCCTAACAGGGGCGTCAATAACTGATGCGCCTGCGCAATATCCGTGACGTCGGTCATTCCGCGTTCATGAAAAGCCGCTGAAGCGAGGATCAGGATAAAAGCGTTAACAAAAAAAGCGGCCCCCAGCGACGAAGAGGAATCTATGCTCAGATAGCGAATGGCTGTTTTTTTTCCCTCGTCGGTCGGATCGTCGCACGCCGACTTTACTAAATACGAATGTAAGTATAAATTGTGGGGCATGACCGTGGCGCCCATAATCGCCACCGCGAGGTATAAAAGGTCGGGATTGCGGAAAATTTCCGCGCTGGGTAGTAAGCCCCGCGCGACGGCGCCCAGATCGGGGCGCGAAACAATGACTTCAAAAATAAAGCATCCGGTAATAACGACGATCAGGGAACCGATGAAAGCGGTTAACGCTTTAAATCCTTTTTTCTGGAAGTATAAAATGATTAAAACGTCGGCGGAAGTTAGCAACACGCCGATAAACAAGGGGATATGGAAAAGCAGGTTGAGCGCAATGGCCGACCCCAATACTTCTGCGAGATCGCAGGCGATGATCGCAATTTCGCATAAAACCCACAGGGCAAAACTTACGGGTCGGGAATAGCGGTCGCGGCATGCTTCTGCCAGGTCTCTGCCGGTGGCGACGCCCAGCTTCAGCGCCAGGTATTGCAGCAGAATAGCGAATAAGTTGGATACTAAAATGATGAACAACATGGAATAACCCGTTTTAGAGCCGCCCGCCAGGTCGGTCGCCCAATTGCCGGGATCCATATAACCCACCGCTATCAGTAGGCCCGGGCCAAAATAACTGAGCCATTTTTTTTTGGGGGCGGTCAGCGACAAGGCCGCCGTCTGCGCGGGATCGGAGTAAAAAGGCAGAGTAAAATTTTTGTTTGTTTCTTCCATAATTGAATGCAGTTTTGTTTCTGGGCTATAGAAAAGATTTATCCGGCTAAAACGGGCAAAATAAAAAGGTTTCTGCCTATTTTTTCGCTGACCGACGTCTCCCGTAAACCGTCGATTAGAATTTGCATGGAACCGTCAAACTCAAAACGGTCAATAATTTTTAAAGCGCTGTGCAGCTTAATTTTTAGCGCGTCCAGTTGTCGTAAAAAAATCGGCGTATGCTCGTCTACTCCCGCCACTGTGCCGCTTGCGCCACAAGACATCTCAGATAATAAAATCAATTCCCGTTGCGTAAAATTACCCTCGGCGTCCGGGATCGGATCCCCGTGCGGGTCGAAACGCGGCCTGCCCAGCAGGACGTCGAGGCGGTCGATGAGATCGGGCGAATGCACGTGCTCCAGTTGTTCAGCTATATCATGCACTTCCTCCCATCCGTAGCGCAATTTTTCAAACAAAAAAACTTCCCATATCCGATGCCTTCGAATTAGCGATTTAGCCAGCGCGGAACCTTCTAAGGTGAGCGAAGAGCCTTTATATTTTTCATAAAACACTAAATTCTTTTCTGAGAGCCTTTTAATCATATCCGTTACGGAAGCGGGCGTGGTCTGTAATTCCGCAGCCAGCGCGTTCGTCCCGGCGTTCGCGCCGTTTAACCGTTCGCCCGTTTTGTAAATGGCCTTCAAATAATTTTCTTCAGCAGGGCTCAGTGTTTTTGTCATTCAAATGGATTCAATTAAAAGAGTACGAAAATTTAGACTCGTCTAAATTTATTTTTATAACGCCCTAAAAGACGAATAGTTTTATAAGAATTACGGTATTTCATAAAAGGTTTTCAAAGACTGCCGTCTTTGCAATAAAAAATTCGGGAAAGGGAATTCTTACATTTCCTTTAAAAATAAAGATTCCGGACAATTTTTGAGACGCCAAAAATTAAATAATTGAGGCGCCCTACATCGCGGCGTTTTTTTGCGATAGAAAACCCGGAAAAGGGAAGCTTGTGGCAGACGGCGGCTTCGCCGACGGAAAGGTTTTTTGGAAGCTCGCACATTTTTTTACGCGCCGAAGGCGCGACGTCAAAATCCCGATTAACTATGCGCGACTACCTAATCATAATAATATTGCTGTTTAAATTTTATTTTAAAATAAAAATATTGACTAAAATAGTACAAATAATAAGGAATATTGATAAAAAAAGTAATTAATATATTTGATAATCAGACAATTATAAATATTATCTATTTAAATAATTATAAATAATATCTTATAAAGGCAAAAATTTGTCTTTGTTGCCTTCGTTTTGGCGGCGCATATTTGTACCATGATTAAAATATGATCATAGGATTATAATTTGACAGTCGCAGGCAAGCCGTAGTTTTCATGTATTTTTCAAAAAGTTGAGAAACTGCACGACAAGGAAAACGAACAATGAGAGAACAGACTACGCATCCGTAACTATGGGATTGTCCGAAAAGACTATAGTAATTAACCACACGCTTATTAAAACAACGGCTTGCCGCCGCGATTTTTTCAGACCGCCGAAACCAATATATATTAAATAAAAGTGTTAAACTTTGTTAAAAAATATGCTTGCTAGGAATCTGGATAATTTTTGAATCCGTATATCGTTCGATGATTGTATCCGCAAGGATTTAAGAAATATGTTCATGGGATTATAATTTGTTGTGGGTGAGTCGTTTGATCGGCTCACTTTTTTTTTGCCCGCCCCCGTCGGCCTCTCCTTTTATTTACTTTTATCTTAAATTTTTCAAATGATGCCGGGTCAGCCTGTTATATGCATAGTCGGCGGAGGAGCAGCCGGATTTTTTGCCGCCATTACCTGCGCCGAGGCCAACCCCGCCTTGAAAGTCGTCATCCTGGAACGCGGACAGGAGGTTCTTCAAAAAGTCAGAATCAGCGGCGGCGGCCGGTGCAACGCTACGCACGCCTGTTTTATGCCCCGCGAACTAATTAAATTTTATCCGAGAGGAGAAAAGGAACTGCTCGGCCCCTTCATGCGCTTCAGCGCGGCGGATACGGTCGACTGGTTCCAGGCGCGGGGCGTAGCTTTAAAAACCGAAGCCGACGGCCGGATGTTTCCCGTCAGCGATTCGTCGCAAACCATGATCGACTGTCTGTACGGGGCCGCCGTCCGGGCGGGCGTTCAAATTATTAAAGGCGCGCGGGTGGACCAGATCGAAGTCCGCCGTCCGGACGGGCAAACCAAAGGCGCTCAGGTTGCGCCCTTTCTGCTAAAAACTTCGGCCGGCGATTTTGCGGCTCAAAAGGTGATGATCGCGGCAGGCAGCGCGCCCGCCGTTTGGGAAATGTTGAAACAGACGGGCCATTCGATCATACCGCCGGTTCCTTCCTTATTTACATTCAACATCCGGGACGAACGGCTGAAAGAATTATCCGGCCTCAGCGTTCCCCGTGCGGTCGTTGAAATTATCGGCGCCGGCGTTAGAAGAAAAGCGGAAGGCCCTTTGCTGATCACGCATTGGGGCGTTTCCGGCCCGGCCGTGTTAAAACTCTCCGCTTTTGCGGCGCGCGACCTCGCGGCGGTGCAATACCGGTTTCAAATAAAAATTAACTGGACTGCCGCCTTAGACGCCGGAGACCGCTTATTGGAAACAAAATCAGGCTGGGCAAAGAAAGGGATCGCCGGGAATGCCCTTTTTGATCTTCCGCTGCGTCTTTGGAAGCGCTTGGTCTCAGCGGCCCAAATCGCGGACGACCTTCAGTGGGCTAATCTTTCGTCGAGCCAAATGCAGGCGCTGACGCGGGAACTGACGGGCGGAATATTCAACGTAGAAGGAAAGAGCGCATTTAAAGAAGAGTTTACGACCGCAGGCGGCGTCGAATTGTCGGAAGTAAATTTTAAAACCTTTGAAAGCAAACTTGTACCTGGATTGTATTTCGCCGGAGAAATACTCAATATCGACGCCGTGACGGGCGGCTTTAATTTTCAGGCGGCGTGGACGGGCGGATGGATAGCGGGGCTGGCGCTGGCCGACGCCATTTTTAAGGATGCGGCTACCAAATAGCCGCTTCCTTCGGGCGACTGGTTAATTATCAATTTCTCCTTTCAGTTCCTCAATTACTTCTTCTACAAATTTTTCTGAAACGTCGGCAAGAAAAGTTATTTCAGATATGGTATGATGAGTAGTAAGCAATTTAACAACAAAAAGTCGGTCTCTTCGCGCTCTTTCTCTTTCAACGCCTTGTTCGATACCCAGCTCCATACCTTGTTCGATACCTAACTCCATACCTTGTTCGATACCCAGCTCCATACCCTGTTTAGTCCCCTGGATATAAAGATAATCTGTTGCAATGTCGTATTCAATAGGCATTTCTTCCGTGATTTTAATGGTTAAATCTTCGATTTTACGCAGACGGGAAAACATCACTAGTTTTGTAAAATAGATAGCTAATTCCTTCTTGCTCTTACTGACGCTTCGTAACTTGGCAACAATTAAACGCAAAAAAGCTTCCGATTGTTCCTTTGGGTAATTAGCTAATATGGCTAAAATAACCACGTCGGGAACCTGCGAACTCAACAATTCCTGAGCGTCCAGTTGATGCAAATGGATCAGTTCAAAATGCGTAAAACTTTCTTCCGGCGTAAGCGTGGTACGAATGTTCGGCGTATGCTCGCTCAAGTTAATTACTACGTGCCGCACGATCATTTTATAATTCTTTACCAGCATCGCATGATATTCCGCTAACCGCAAAACCATACCTGACTCTAACTTGGTCTGAAATTCGATATGGAGTAAAAACCGCTCGTCATCTTCCGTAACTACTTTATAAAGAAAATCTGTTTCCCGTTCCTGGGTTGTTTGCACTTTTTCTTTAAAAGCTTGGTAATCTTTAATTTTAACCCCTAATTTCCGTTCTACCAATATTTTAAAGGTGCTTTCGCTGGCTTCTTTCAACAATTTATCAAAAGCGTTTCCCTCTTGTTTCCTGGTAAGGTCTGGCTTGGCGGCTTTACTTGGTTGTTTTTTGGCCATATATTTATATTACGGTTTGGCAAATAAATTAATCGCCGCGTCAATCTGCGCGGTAAATTGATTGATCGCGCGGGATACTGTTTCGACGCCCGTTTCCGCTTCCTTCCATTTCTTCAATTCAATGGCCTCGCGAATGGCCGGCAAGGTTTTGACCCCGTAGCCCGTATAGAATCCCGGCGCGTAGATTTGGTGCTTATACCAGGGGCGGATCGGCAGGCCCTTAGGATCGGTCAGGTAGCGCTCCGTTTGAGCCAGCAATCCATTCAATTGTTTCAATTGTTCAGGGCTTGCCTGAGCGGTGGAGAGTTCGGCATACCGATTGGCGCTTTTTTCCAATTTGGAAAGCGCGTTCTCCAAGGGCGCAAAATTTATATAAGGCGGTTCGTCCATCAGCGCCGGTTTAATAAAAGGCTTGGTCGGGTCGGCCGCCGCTTCGTACCGGCCTTCCCGGACGAGGCGATTGTGCTCCTCAGCCTGGGTTCTCGACGTTTCCGCCAGTTTCATTACTTCGTTTCCATACTGGCGAACGGTCGAAGAAAAATGTTGAAACTCAAAAGGCAAGGTCGTAGCGTTGGCCAGGCGCATCACCGAACGGCCCATCGTTTTGGCCAGCGCAACGCCGTAAGCAAAATCGGAATCTTTAAAGCGGATATAATCGTCGAAAGAATCATAAATAGAATGGTAATCGCCGCCGTTGCTTTCGCCCCCGTAGCCAATGTTCATGGAGGCAATCCCTATATGTTGTAAAAAACAGGAATAATCGGAACCCGAACCCAGGCCGCCGATGTGAAAGTAGGCGCTGGTAGCAGCTTCTTTTTTCTCTTCGGCCGATCCGTGCACCGCGTTAAAAGAACGCAGCCGTTCCGCGACGCTGACGCCTTTTTGCGGGTCGGTAACGTCGCGCGCTACTTCGTTAAAAAACTTTTCCAGCGTATGTGATCCTTCAGCTTCCAGGAACCCGCGGCTGTTTCCGTCGGTATTGAGGTAAACAACCGCTTTTTGAGCGATCTCGGCCTGATTGGTTTCCGCCCATTCCGTCGAGCCCAGCAAACCGGGTTCTTCGGCGTCCCAGGAACAATAAACGATCGTGCGTTTTGGACGCCAGCCGCTTTTCCAAAGTTCGCCCAGCGCGCGGGCTTCTTCCATTTCGGCGACCATGCCGCTCAGGGGATCGTTTGCTCCAAACACCCAGCCGTCGTGGTGGTTTCCGCGCATGATCCACTCATCGGGATATTCGGCGCCTTTCAGGACGGCGATCACGTTATAAACAGGTTGTATTTTCCAGTCAAACTTGAGTTTCAAATGCACTTTTGAAGGGCCGGGTCCGATATGGTACGTAATCGGCAGCCTGCCGTCCCATTCGTGCGGAGCGACCGGACCGCCCAACGCCTGAAGCAGCGGAAGCGCGTCGGCATAAGATATAGGGATAACGGGAATTTTCATGATCGTCGGCGCGTCGCGGTAATCAAGGCGTTTGGCGTCTTTGGTGGCGCCGTAGCCGGGCGTCAGCGGGTCGCCAGGATACAGCGGATTGTCTAACACAGAGCCGCGCTGCACGCCGTTTTCGTTCCTGAAAGGACCCTTAGGATAGACGTCGCCCTGGGCGTAACCGTCGTCGCGCGGGTCGGAGTAAATGATGCACCCGATGGCGCCATGCTCGTTGGCAACTTTGGGTTTTATGCCCCGCCAGGAGCCGCCATACCGGGCGATCACGATTTTTCCCCGAACGTCGACCCCCAGTTTTTCGAGCGCTTCATAATCGGCGGGAATCCCGTAATTCACATAAACAAGGTCGGCTGTAACGTCGCCGTCTGCGGAATAACAGTTGTAAGTGGGCAGATGGTCTTTAAGCTGACTGGAGGTGGCGTCCTCTTTGAGCGCCGGTTCGGTAAGGGACGCTTTGAATTGCGTCGGCGCCACTAATTCCAATTGTCTGAACAACGGCGTCGGAAAAAGCACGTAAGAGGTATCTATCCGGGTTTCCCAACCCCAGGCGCGGAACTGGTCGCGGATAAAATTCGCGTTGTCGCGGTCCTTTTCGGTTCCTACGTAGCAGGGTTTTGAGCTCATTCGCTGCATCCAGTCGCGCAGATTTTGCGGTTTAAGTTTCGCGTCAAATTGGTTCTCCAAATTGGTCTCCTCCGTCCCTTTGGCGGCGTTGAAGCCCATAATGGATTGAGCGGTAAGACCTGCGCTTAAAAGCGACAGGACAAAAAATAAAAACAGGGAATTTTTTTTCATAGAAACGGCTGGTTAGAGAGAAGTAGGGCGATATAGAACCTCGGCGATAAAGTTATAAAAACTTTTGATGATCGTTATTTTCTCCAGCGCTTTTATAAAGGATTTATGCCGGCAAGGCGGTTCTGACCGGGAAGTAAAGAAGCCGGCGCGATTACCTCCTATAAAAAAGCAAACCAAAGCATTTTCTCGAATTCTTATTTATTTGCGCCGGCAGAGTTGCAGATCAAAAAGAAAGGCTCTATTTTTGAAACAAATTGTTTTAAAAATAGACTATGATGATAGAATTTGAAATTACGGAAGAAGAAACCATGAATCTTTACGGTCAGGTCTGCCTGCTGGAACTAAGAATCCGGCAAGTGGAAGAAAAACTGCCGCGTCGCTTAGATGAAAAATATATGGACAACCAGGATTTCATATTCTTATTGAATATTGACAAAAGCAGGTCGCGGGAGTGGCGCCGTTTAAAACTCGTTCCTTTTTCGGCAATTAGAGGAAAATTTTATTATCCAATCCGGGAAGTAGATCAGTTGTTGTCTAAAAGCATTATCAGGAAGAGCGCGCTTAAAGGCGGTAAGAAAAAGCGGGCCCTCCTTCGCCTTTAATTATACGATATACTGCGCCGGATCTTTGCGAACAGACCGGCGCTCATTCAGGGTTTTTTCAGACGCCTACCATCCTGCTCCTCCTTTCCATCAGTACTGAATCGCGCCATTTTCCTTTCAGTTGCGCGATCTTTTCGCGGTATCCGACGAGGCGGAAACCCATTTGCGTATGCAGCATAATGCTGGCGTCGTTTTCAGTCAGAATGACCGCCTGTAAAGTCCAGATACCATTTTGTTCGGACGATTCGATCAGCGCGTTCATGAGCGCTCTGCCCAATCCCTTGCCGCGCTGGCCTTCGCTGATATAAACGCTAAGTTCAGCCACGCCCGAGTAAACAGAACGAACGGAAACCGGCATAATGGCTATCCAGCCCAGTACCAATCCCGTTTCATCAGACGCCGCGAGCCGCGAATGTTTATAATATTGCTTATCCCATACTTCCCATTCCGGCGCCCATATTGTAAAAGTCGCCCTTCCAGTTGCAATACCTTCCTCGTAAATTCTTTTTATATCCAACCAATGGCTTGGGGCCAGGGGCATAATATTCATAAGTTGATCTTTAATTTTGTCGCTCAAAATTATGAATTTCAGGGTCAACTTTTTAGGTTATTTTGTTAAATAAAAAGGACCCGCTTTACAGAAGCGGGTCCTTTTTTATCCGGGATTTTACCTTCTCTTTTGCGCGTTAATTATTTTGGAATTGAAAAATAGAAAGTTGCTCCTTTGTTTTCTTCTGACTCAAACCAAATTTTGCCGTTGTACTTTTCCACGATATTTTTGCAGATCGTCAGGCCGATACCGGTTCCTTCATATTGGTTTTTTTTGTTAAGCTGTTGGAAAATAACAAATATTTTTGAACTGTATTCTTTTGGAATACCTATACCGTTGTCCTGCACGGTTAAAACCACTTCTCCGTTTTCTTCCCTGCCGCTGATCGTCACTCGCGGAATCTGGTGGGAAAATTTAATAGCGTTGCCGATGAGGTTTTGAAATATCTGGAGCAAATGAAGGCGATTCATGCGTATAGAAGGCAAATTGTCGGGATAAACGATCGTAGCCTGGGTCGTTTCAATCGCGCTCCGCAGGTTTTGTTTGACGTCTTCCAGCGCTTCTTCAGGCCGGATCACCTCGCAGCCGGGCTCCTGCGCCAGAACTTTAGAAAAGTCCAGCAGATCGGTTAGCAGGCGGTACATTCTTTTCACGCCCGCGTTTACAAATCCCATATATTCTTTCGCGTCAGGAGGCAGATCTTTTGCATATTTCATTTGGATCAGTCCAATATAACTGCCAATGCTTCTGAGCGGTTCTTTGAGATCATGCGCCGCAACGTAAGCGAACTGAGATAATATTTCATTGGTTTCTTCCAACCGGCGGTACTGCTGTTGGACCTCTTCTTTTTTGAGTTGAAGCGACCGGTAGTTCCTGCCCCTGAGTTGAATAATATAACTTAAAAACCCCAGGATCAGCATAAACAAGCCTAAAGAGCTCACCAGTAGAAAACGATTCTCGCGGTGTTTAAAAGCAAGCGCTTCGTTTTCCCGTTTTTCGGTATCGAATTTTAATTCCATTTCCGCGATCCGGCGGGTTTTTTGCTCGTTGAACAGCGAATCGTTGAGCGCGTTGGACGCTTCAATATAGCCCAATGCGGAGGCATTCTCGTTTTTATTCAGGGCGATCAAAAATAGCCGGTAATTACATTTTTGAGCTATATCTTTAAAATCATGTTGACGGGACGCTGCCAGGCTTTTTAAAAAAGCGTTTTCCGCATTTGGCGGATCTTTTAACTTATCCCGCAGATCTCCTAACGCGTAAAAATAACGGGCGCGATCGCGGTTTACAAAGGACTTTTCCAGCAAGGCGCACTGTTGAAAGGCGTTTTCCGCTTGCTGATATTCTTTTTGCTTAATATAAAATTCGGCGATATTCAGATAGGAACCTGCGATCCGGGATTTATACCCAAGTTGTTTAAATAACTCCAAGGCGGCCTGACTTTTTTTCAAAGCGCCGTCAAAATTGCCCTGCGCGTTCAGTATCTCTCCATACTTGTTCAGCACGCTGGGCGCTTCGCCTAAAAACCGGTCGTCGTCGGGACGTTTTTTCAATTCGGCCTCCATCAATTGATAAGCCTCGTCGATATGGCTTTGCGCTGGTTCCAATGCTCTTGCGCGAAGGTACGCGTCGGCAATTTCCGTATGGGAGATAATGACCGATAGAACCTTGCCTTTTTTCTTTGCCAGTTCAAGGGATTTGAAATACAACTCAATGGCTTTATCGTATTCGCCAACTTCTTTCAGCAAAAACCCGAGACCGTGGTAGCTCTCTTCCTCGCTTTCCTGGTCGCCTGTTTTTTGAGAAAGTTCTAGATTTTTATCATAGTAATCATAAGATTGCCGGTAATTTCCTAATTTTCGGCTGATAATGGCCAGATCGGCCCCGATAACGAGACTGGCGCTATCGCTGAACCGGCGCGCTGTTTTTTCGGCTTCCTGATACGCGGCCAGCGCGTTAGCATAATCGTTATTGTCTTCGTAGATGAAACCAATATCGCGCTGAACGTCAAAGATCTCGCCGACTTTACCAAAACGGCGCGCTTTTCGCATAGCCCCGTCGGCGTACTGCAAAGAAATAGATAAATTCTTAAGGGAATATTTGTTGGCAAGCGTAAGCAGATCCAGCGTATTTTTTTCTTTTACGTCTTGGTCGATCTGACGCGCCGAGGGCGGCTGTTCCGTCTTTGATTCCGAAGCCTGTACGACTGTAAGCGGCAAAGACAAAATAACGGCACATCCAATAATAAAAAAGATAGACTGCGTTTGTTGTATGAACATGGGAAATCGCGGCGCGTTTAAGGGAGTGCGTGCAAAGACGGCGTTAGCCTGGGTAAATTAATCCTGGTAAAGCGCCAGGCTACCGCCGCATGCTGCAAATTTAAAGTTTCGGCTTAACGATTAATCCGACAATATGAACGACCGTAAGTGAAGTAACGCCGCCCCCCGGGCGGTCCCTGCGTTTATCGTCGCCGCCTTTGACCATCAGGAGCTGATAAACGTTCAGCATTTCCTGCGAGGATAATTCTTTTTTAATCGCTTCAATTTTCTTCATTGATGATGTTTTTGCGGGCCGTTCAGAAAAGAGACGGCCTGGTTAAAAAATAAGATACTTCTCAATGGCAAAAATAGGCAGGACGAAAATGCTTCGTTGGGGGAAAAAACGATTTTTGTGACGTAGTAAGAAACTTAGGACAGGACCAATTGCAGCGCCGCCATAGCCGCCCAAACGCGGTTGCCCGCCTGCGGGATAACAATCGAATCTTGGCCGTCCAGCACTTCGTCCGCCACGATCTGATTTCTTCTGACCGGTAGGCAATGCATAAATTTAGCGCGGTTGGTCAGCGCCATTTTTTCGGCGTCCACCATCCAGGAGGCGTCGGTATTCAATACTTTTCCGTAATCCTCGTAGTTCGACCAGTTCTTGGCGTAAATAAAATCCGCTCCTTCGAACGCTTTGCGCTGATCGTATTCGATCCGGACGCCTTTAGTGAACCGTTCGTTGAGTTCGTAGCCGGCGGGATGCGTCACGACCAGTTCGTAGTTTGTTTTCCCCATCCATTCCAGGAACGAATTCGGTACCGCCTGCGGCAAAGCCCGGGGGTGGGGCGCCCAGCTCAGGACTACTTTAGGCGCGGTTTTTTGTTTATACGTTTCAATCGTTATCCAGTCTGTCAGCGATTGAAGCGGATGAAGTATAGCGCCTTCGAGGCTGATCACCGGAACGCTTGCATGGCGCCTGAATTTTTGGATCACATAATCCTGGTAATCTTTCTCCCTGTCTGTCAGGGTTGCGAAAGAACGGACGCCCAGAACGTCGCAATATTGGCTCATGACGGCAGCCGCTTCTTTGACGTGTTCCGCTTTGGCGCCGTCCATAACCACGCCGTCTTCAAATTCCAGGTTCCAGCCCCGGTCTGCGTCCAGGCTGATAATGTTCATGCTCATATTGAGCGCCGCCTTTTCCGTACTCATCCGGGTACGGAGCGAAGGATTAAAAAACAGCATGCCCAGCGTTTTCCCTTGTAGCGCCGTTTGATAGCGGGCGGGATTTTTTTTCATATCCAGCGCCATTCCTAATAGCCCCGGAAGATCTTTGACGTCGTTGGCTGAAGTAAAGTGTTGCATCATGGAGGAATATAGAACCAGGAAATATTTAAGCGCCAAATAGAAGTTCTGCCTTACAGGCGCCTTCGTTGAAAACATCGGCAAAGATACTTCCCGGAACGATAAAAATGGCAAGGCTGGAAAAGCGCGCGAAAAAACTTTTCTAGCCTTTATAAGCGTTTAATAGCCGCAAGTTAATAGCCGTAAGCTAACAGCCTAAAAATTATTTACCTTAATCAGGTTATAAAAATCATAAGATCGTTACATTTGTAATATATGCGAATAATAGGTTGAAAAAGTCCAAAAGGGCTTCAGGACGATAGACCCGAAAACCGGAATTGAATATAACAGGCGCGTAGTTCCTTTTATCTCGAAAATCCCGGCCCCGACGTCCGTTTATCCTTAGCACCCATTTGTTATCCGTCAACCCCTTGAGTCATATATAAGCCGTATATAAGCCGTGTATAAGCCGTGTATGATGCATGTATGAGGAAAGTCTGACCGTTCCCTCAGACAGCAGTCAATTTGAGGAAAGGTCAAACTAAAAGGGTCCTCAAAAACGCCTTATTCAAAAT
>JBBRMZ010000033.1:0-27854 GCA_038230555.1 Chitinophagales bacterium | reverse complement strand
TTATCCGAGTTCTTTTGAGCCTCCCGCAAGGTCGATACTTCCGTCTGTGTGAGTTGATTTGCTTTGATCATCCACAAAGATACGAATTTTAGCGTTTATTTAATGCATACTACTTATAAGTGTAGTTGAATCCTGATTATAACACTTACCGTCAAATGCATATATTCCATTTTTAAGGCTATATTTTCCGGGTTTTGAAGGAATTAAATTAAAGTCAAAACTTTGGCGAAGATAATTATCCGGGTTAAATTTGGCAAAACTTAGAAAAAGGTATGTACAAGCTTGTTTAGATCCATTTATAGTCGAAGAGTAGCCTGTGTCGGTTAGAATTATGCCAACAATTTTCCAATCCGTTTGACTCCATGTAGAATTATTATAAAACATATTTAATTGGGATTTATATGGAATATAAAAATCAGGTAAAGGGGCCTTTTCATAAACAGTTCCTGATTTTTGGCAAGAAAAAAAAATTATAAATACTATAAAATAAAATATTGATAATTGTTTCATTTTTGATTAATTAAAAAGGTTTTCAATCCCTAAAAGATAAAAAACCTTAAGAAAATAAATTTATTTTTGAATAACTATCCTTTTATTTACGATTGATCCTGTCGTTTTGACTTTGTATAAATATACGCCAGAAGATAAATTCGATATATCTAAATGTTTTTCAAAATACCCTTTTTCATAAATATTATTTGCAATCAAAAATACGCTATTACCTTGCATATCATATAATTCTGCATTAACATAATCTTTTTGGACTAAATTAAAGGAAAATGTAGTACTAGTTTTAGATGGGTTCGGATAGACTTCAATTATTATAGATTCATCTTTATTAGTAAAATATTCATTTGAAAGATCATTTCTTAATACAGCTAAAGTTTTTTCATTATTCCCATTAGCAATTTGAAGACTATTATCATAACTAATATTATAAAATGAAGTAGTTTGTTCGCCTGTTGCATCAGTAACCGCCACCCTAAGAGCATTCCATTTTGTAGAATGCGGATAAACATTAAAAGACAAATATTCTGATGAAGAAGCGTTATAATAATTAAATCCTCCGTCCGTACTGTATGACCATTGATAAGAGTTAATAAACCGGACCGTAAAAAGCCGGTCTTATTATTTAAAAACAGGGGAAAAATAGAGCGTTACGGTTCAGGTTGGGGGAGTCTTTTTAAGACAAAAATACGACCTTGTAAAATGAAAAGATAGTTAAAAGCGAAAGGCGAAAGGAATGCAGAAGAGTCATAATTAAAATGGTTTTAAGGACAATTTTTTAAACTACTGGCTGCTATTCTACAAATATATAAATGATTAGGATGAAAGTCAATAGGCGTGTAGCAATTATTTAGTATTCTACTCCTATTTCTATTTATAGAATTTATTTCTGAATTAGCTTAAAAAACAAACTAAATATAGTGTTTTTTTGACCATAAGCCATATAATTATTGGATATTCTTTCTACACTTCTTTCAGATTGCCATAATAAGGTTAAATATTTTATCCGGCTGTTTCGGTTTATTGACTATATTTTGAGGCTCCGTTTTTATGTCCAGATTCGTTTCTCAAATGTTTCGGAGACGCCTCTGTAGAAATACATTTCGACCTTATTCTTTTTTTACTGCCCCTTGCTCCTGTTTCGCGCGGGAAAAAATACCCCTGCGTCCCTGCAAAGAGACGACCGAAATCGTCCAAAATATCTGATCGAATTCCGTGCAAATAATCTTACCTTTGCTCCCATTTTCAACGTCTATTTGATTAATTCCCGCTTTTCCCAATGCTCCTAACCGAATCCATCACCCCCTTACTCCAGGGCGTCGCCCCCGCCGAACTCGTCCGCCGCTACGGCGCTCCTTTGTATGTCTACGACGTCGCGGTGATCGGGCGGCAGTATAAAAAACTGACGGACGCTTTTGCAGACGTTCCTTCGCTGCGGATTAATTATGCCTGCAAGGCGCTGACCAATATCAATATATTGAAATATATGCGCCGGCTGGGGGCTTCGGTCGACTGCGTTTCCATCGAGGAAGTCGCGCTTTGCCTGGGGGCAGGGTTTGCGGCGGAACAAATTGGTTATACGCCGAGCGGGGTGGCGTGGGAAGAGATTTTGGAGGCGGTCGCTTTAAAAGTCAGGATACACATTGACAGCATTTCGCTGTTGAAGAAATTCGGCGAAGCGTATGGAAATTCCATTCCCGTATCCCTGCGCCTGAACCCGCACGTCCTGGCTGGCGGCAACCTGAAAATTTCGACGGGCCACGCGCAGTCCAAGTTTGGGATTTCGATTGAGCTTTTGCCGGAAATCCATCAGGTTATTCAAAAAACGGGGCTGATCGTCGAGGGGCTGCATCAGCATACGGGATCGGAGATCAAAGAAGCGGACGTGTTTTTGCAGGTGGCGGAGATCATGTTCGGGGCGGCGCGGTCTTTTCCGCATTTAAAATACCTCGATTTTGGGGGCGGTTTCAAAGTTCCTGTCCATACAGGAGAGATCGGGACGGATATGCTCCGGCTGGGAACAAAAATTGCCGAACGGTTCAACGAATTCTGCGCAGAATATGGCCGGGTATTGACGCTGGTCTGGGAGCCGGGCAAGTTTTTGGTTTCTGAATGCGGTTCTTTCCTGACGCGGGTCAACGTCGTGAAGCGCAATCCGGCGGTCACGTTCGCCCACGTGGATTCCGGCCTCAACCATTTGATCCGCCCGATGTTTTACGACGCCTGGCACGAGATTGAAAACGTTTCCAACCCCGGTGGACCAAAAGAATTATACGACGTCGTAGGATATATTTGCGAGACCGATACGTTCGCCTCTAAACGTCCGATCGCGGAGATCCGCGAAGGCGACCTGCTATTGTTCCGCAACGCGGGCGCTTACGGCTGGATGATGGCGAGCAACTACAACAGCCGGCCCCGGCCCGCCGAAGTCATGATCTATGAAGGCAAAGATTACCTGATCCGCAGCCGCGAGACCATGGCCGATATTTTAAAAAACCAGATCGACGCAGCTATTAGCTTGTAGCCGTTAGCTATTAGCTTCTATCTATTAGCTGTTAATTTATTGATATTGAGTTACCTATGAAAAAATAACTCATCATTCATAACTCATAACTTCTCAGAAATGTTGAGCGTTAAATTCAGCCCCTCGGAAATTGAAGAAAAATGGTACGCCCATTGGATGGAGCGCGGCTATTTTCACAACGAACCCGACGACCGCGAGCCGTTCAGCATCGTGATACCGCCGCCCAACGTGACGGGCGTTCTTCACATGGGCCACATGCTGAACAACACCATTCAGGACGCCCTGGCGCGCAAGGCCCGGCTGGACGGGAAAAACGTGTGCTGGGTTCCCGGCACCGACCACGCGAGCATCGCCACGGAAGCCAAAGTGGTCAGATGGCTGCGCGAGGAGAAAAAACTAAAGAAATCCGACCTGACCCGCGCGGAGTTCATGGGTTTCGCCTGGGAGTGGAAAGAAAAATACGGAGGCATCATCCTCAGACAACTACAAAAATTGGGGTCTTCCTGCGACTGGCGCCGGACGGCCTTTACGATGGACGGCGTCCGGTCGGAAGGCGTCCTGAAAGCGTTTGTCGATCTCTATTATAAAGGAAAACTCTACCGCGACTTCCGGATGGTCAACTGGGACGTGGAAGCGAAAACCGTGTTAAGCAACGAGGAGGTAATCCATTATGAGGAACAGGCGCAACTCTATTACGTCAAATATAAAGTCGAAGGTTCGGAAGACGAATATTTGACGGTTGCCACGCAGCGCCCGGAAACGATGATGGGCGATACTGCCGTCGCCGTCAATCCGACCGATCCAAGATACGCGCATTTGAAAGGGAAAAACGTGATCGTGCCTTTGGTTAACCGCGCCGTTCCCGTCATTTTCGACGACTATGTCGATAAGGAATTTGGAACGGGCGCGCTGAAAGTCACGCCCGCCCACGCGACAGAGGATTATGAGCTGGGCAAAAAGCACGGCCTGGAAGTGATCGACACCCTGAACGACGACGGAACCATGAACGAAAAAGCCGTCGGCCTGGCGGGTATGGAACGTTTTGCCGCCCGGAAAAAAGTCAAAAAAGACCTGGAAGCGGCGGGAGTTCTGGAAAAGATCGAGGACTACAGAACCAATATAGGCCGGTCCGAAAGAACAAACTCAGTGGTCGAACCCCGGCTTTCGTTGCAGTGGTATGTCGATATGAAAGCCATCGCCAAACCCGCTCTGGACGCCGTGGTTTCCGACGAGATCGATTTTTACCCTAAAATGTTCAAAAATACCTATAAGCATTGGATGGAAAACATCCGCGACTGGTGTATTTCGAGGCAATTGTGGTGGGGCCACCGGATTCCGGCCTGGTACGTCGGCGCGGAAGTGTTTGTCGCCGAATCGGCGGAAGCCGCTTTGGAACAGGCCCGGCAAAAAACCGGAAACCCGGCTTTGAACCTGGGCGACCTCCGGCAGGACGAGGACGTGCTGGATACCTGGTTTTCTTCGTGGCTGTGGCCCATTACGGTGTTTGACGGTTTTAACCCGGACAGCAAAGATTTCAAATATTATTACCCGACCAGCGTGCTGGTCACAGGCTGGGATATTATGTTTTTGTGGGTGGCGCGGATGGCGATGGCCGGGTTTGAGTGGAAAGGTGAAAAGCCCTTCAAAAACGTTTATTTTACGGGCATGGTGCGCGACAAGCAGCGCCGCAAAATGAGCAAATCGCTGGGCAACTCGCCGGACGCTTTGCTGCTGATTGAAGAATTTGGCGCCGACGGCGTACGGTTTGGGATGCTTTCCTGCTCTCCGGCGGGCGGCGACCTGCTGTTCGACGACAAACTTTGCGAGCAGGGCCGGAACTTTTGCAACAAGCTCTGGAACGCGCTCCGACTGATTAAAGGCTGGGAAATTGACGCGCAGGCGCCGCAAAGCGAAACCAACGCGCTGGCAGTCAATTGGATGCGGGAAAAAATGAATCAGATCATCGCGCAAACGGAAGCGGATTTCAAATCTTTCCGCCTGTCGGAAGCGCTGATGAACCTCTATAATTTTATCTGGGACGATTTCTGCTCCTGGTACCTCGAAATGATTAAACCGGAATACGGCGCGCCGATCGACCCCGCGACGCTGCAACAAACCGTCGATCTTTTTGAAACCCTGACGATTCTCCTACACCCCTTTATGCCGTTCGTCACGGAAGAGATTTGGAGCCGTTTGAAACCGCGCGGCGAAAACGAGGATTGTATCGTCAGCCGTTACCCCAAAGCGCGGCAGGCCGACGAAGCGCTGATCGCTCAGGTCGAAACGGCTAAAGACGTGATTTCTAAAGTCCGGGAAGTGCGCAACAGCAAGGGGCTGAAAATGAAAGAAAAACTGCCGCTGTTTGCGTTGGAAAGCGCCGCCGTCCACGCCCTGGTTCAGGAAAAAGGATGGAAAGCGCTGGTCGTCAAAATGGCCAACCTCGAAGACCTAACATTCGCGCGGGTGGAACACAACAACAGCGCCGGCTTCATTTCAGGTACGGAAAAATATTTTATCGCGCTGGAGCAGGAGATCGACGTGGACGCCGAGCGCGAAAAACTTTCCAAAGAACTCGAACACGCCCGCGGCTTCGTGGTTTCCGTTGAGAAAAAACTCCACAATGAAAAGTTTGTGGCGGGCGCTCCCGTTGCCGTCCTGGAAAACGAACGGAAAAAACATGCGGACGGGCAGGCGCGGATTAAACTATTGGAAGAAAGCCTGTATAAATTAAGTACGACGTCGTTAAATTAGAATTTACGCATATCCTTCATCACACATAATTCATCATTCATCATTATTTAAATGGGTTTTTACATTTTTTTTATCGCGCACTGGTATTTATCGCTGTTTACCCAAACCTTTTTCCTGCATCGCTACGCCGCGCACGGCATGTTTACGATGTCGAAGGGCTGGGAGCGTTTTTTCTATGTTTTCACTTTCGTCGCGCAGGGTTCCAATTATTTGAGCCCTTACGGTTATGGCGTCATGCACCGCATGCACCACGCTTTTGCGGATACGGACAAAGACCCGCATTCGCCTAAATTTTCGCGCAACCTGGTCGATATGATGGTGCAAACCTATCACCGGTTCAAAAACATCAATCAGCGTCTCGTGGACGTCGATCCGCGCTTTACGCGCAACGTGCCGACCTGGCCTAAGTTCGACCGGATTGCGCAGTCAGAAATTTCGCGTATTTTGTTTACGATCGGATATATTTTGATTTACGTCTGGCTGACGACCGCCTGGTGGCAATGGCTGTTTTTACCGGTTACGCTGGCGCTTTCTCCCGTGCACGGCGCCATTATCAACTGGTATGCTCACAAGCTTGGCTACCGAAGCTACGAAATGAGCAACACCTCCACCAATTTTTTACCGGTAGATATTTTGATGCTGGGCGAATCCTATCATAATAATCACCACCGCTACGATAAAAGCGCCAACTTTGGCGTCCGCTGGTACGAGATCGACCCTACTTACTTAGTGATCCGGGCGCTGAATAAAATGAAAGTGATCCGGCTAACCCCCGCTCAAGAACACGCGCATTGAATTTAAGCAATTGTACGGCCTTTAATGGAACATATAATTCGCCATTTACCATTTTTAATTTACCATTATTTTGATCCAGGTTTTCGTTACCGGCGGCACATTCGATAAAGAATACAACTACATCACCGGCGAGCTATTTTTCAAAGACACGCACCTGCCCAAAATGTTCGAGCGCGGCCGCTGCACCCTGGATATCGACGTAAGAACGCTGATGATGGTCGACAGCCTTGAAATGACCGAAGAGGATCGGCAGATCGTCATCCACAATTGCCGGAAATCGCCGCACGAGCGGATCATTATCACCCACGGCACCGACCGGATGGCTGCCACGGCAAAAGCGCTGGCGGAAGCCCAAATAACCGGTAAAACCATCGTCCTGACCGGCGCCATGATCCCCTACGCTTTTGGCACTTCTTCCGACGGTTTTTTTAACTTGGGCAGTGCGTTGGCTTTTGTGCAGGCCCTCCCCGCCGGCGTCTACGTCGTCATGAACGGCCGGTATTTTGACTGGAACAAAGTAAAAAAGAACACCCAGACGGGCAATTTTGAGGAAACGTATCTATAAAGATCGAAGGATAAAATAATCGCTTATAACGCATACTTGAGCCATAGACGAGCCGTACTTGAGTCATAGATAAGCCGTACTTGATTCATAGACGAGCCGTACCCGAGTCATAGACGAACCGTACTTGAGCCATAGACGAGCCGTACTTGAGTCATAAATGAGCCGTACTTTTGAGTCGTACTTGAGTCGTAATTAAAAAACGATTTCCTGTTGAACAAACTCTATAATCTCAGGAAAAAAAGCGTTGAAATCTTTGTCTAATTCAGGCAAATGCTTTTTCAGGTTGGCGGTAGCGAGGTGAAAATTGCCGGGAAAACGGGCGATTTTTTCCAACAGATGGAACGTTCGTTCGAGGCCTTCGTAGGAAATATAGTGCATCAGCCAGTCGTCGGAGATCATTGCGTCGATCCTTTTTTTTAAGTTATCAGGCAGCAGGGAAAAGTTTCTGATTAAAAGCTGATAGACCGATTGCGCAAAATCGCCGACGGTCGGGAAAGGCGGCTCGTATGTATCCCAATTTTTGGCCAGTAAAAAATCATAGAAGACGTCGGTCACGACCGGCGAATATTTATGATGATCGGCATGAAGCCGCGCGGAACTTTGGCGAAACATCGGGTGGGCGTCCGTAAAAGTATCGATGCGGCGATGGAACTGGACGCCCCGCTGCATATCTTCAGAGAAATCGCCGAGTTGGTTGTTTTTAATAAAATCAGCAATAAAATTACCTATAACAAATGCTTCGTTCGTTTTTTCTTTATGTTGGTAAGCTAAAAAGAAGTGCGCTAAGTGGTTCATACTTGGTAGCTGTCAAAAATATTAAAAGTTTAAAGCTTTAAGTTAGACGCCACAGCCGATCCTTCTATCTTTGTCGCCTGAATCAACAAATTCAAATCGCTTGTTGTTCAGCCGGGGCCGAATTAAAGCGCCCGGATTAAAATCCAGGCTATTTGTCTTTGAACGATTCCTTTAAATCAATTAAAATAGGCTGATAGCTGACGGCTGATAGCTGATAGCTGACGGCTGATAGCTGATAGCTGATAGCTGATAGCTTATTTTGCGTTTCTATAATTCCTATATATCAATAAAAACAGACTGACGGCTGATAGCTGGAAGCTGATAGCTCATTCAAATTATATTATGGCTTTAAAATGCGGGGTAGTCGGTTTGCCCAATGTCGGAAAATCTACTTTATTCAACGCCCTGACCTCGGCAAAAGCGTTGGCGGCTAACTATCCGTTCGCCACCCTCGAGCCAAATATCGGGATCATCACCGTCCCGGACCCGCGTCTCGATAAACTGGCCGAACTGGTGCAGCCCCAAAAAGTGCAGCCGACGACGGTGGAGATCATGGATATTGCCGGTCTGATCCGCGGCGCCAGCAAAGGGGAAGGATTAGGCAATAAATTTTTAGCGGACATCCGGGAAGTAAGCGCCATCGTTTACGTAGTGCGCTGTTTTGACGACGATAATATCATTCACGTTGAAAATTCAGTCGATCCGGTGCGCGACAAGATCATCATTGACAACGAATTATTGCTCAAAGACCTCGAGACCGCCGAAAAAAGGATCGACCGCTATAAGAAAAACACGAAAGGAGGAGATAAAAACGCCCAGAATCAACTCGAAGTAGCCGAAAAAATCTATAAGCACATTGAGAATGGCGAACCCGCCCGGACTTTAGAACTGGACGGCGACGATAAAATCATCCTGGAAGAAATGTTGCTCCTCACAGCGAAACCCGTTTTTTACGTATGCAACGTGGACGAGGCGTCTGTGGCGACCGGCAACGCGCATACCGAAAAATTCAAGACCTCCGTGCAGAACGAACGCGCGGAAGTGATCCTGATCAGCGCCCAGATAGAAGAAGAGATTGCGCAACTCGAATCGAAAGAAGAACGCATGGAGTTCATCGAAGCGATGGGGCTGGACGAGCCGGGCGTTAATAAAGTGATTCGTTCCTGCTATAAATCCCTGAACCTCATTACCTATTTTACGGCGGGCGTCAAAGAGGTCCGGGCGTGGACAATAGAAAAAGGATGGACCGCCCCGCAGGCTGCCGGCGTCATTCACTCCGATTTTGAACGGGGTTTTATCCGCGCCGAAGTAATTAAATATGAAGATTATATTGCTCTGGGTTCTGAAAAAGCGGTCAAGGAAGGCGGCAAAATGCGGCTGGAAGGAAAGGAATATATTGTAGGGGACGGCGACGTCATGCACTTCTTATTTAATGTGTAGTCGGAAAAGCGGGCGTTAAGCGCTATAGAAAACCCTGAAAAGGAATCTATTTTTATTTTTTTACGAAAAAAAGAAAACGCTCTATCAGGGACCTGCCGTTCGATAAGTACTTAACGTCAAACCAATGATTATTAACCAACTATAAAAAGAGGCGGTGTTCCGGTATTTTTTACTCAATAAACCTTATAACGTAATTTGCCAGTTTACGCCCGACGTAAAAGGGCAGATCACGCTGGCCGACCTGTACGATTTCCCTAAAGAGGTTTACCCGGTGGGCAGGCTGGACCTGGACAGCGAAGGATTGTTGATCCTGACCGACGACCGCTCGCTCAGCCACCGCCTGCTGAATCCCGCCTTCCAACACGAACGAGTTTACTGGGCGCAAGTGGAAGGATGTCCTGCGGACGCCGATCTGGAAAAATTCAGCCTGGGGGTTCAATTCAATCTGGATAAAAACTTATTTACCGCTTTGCCCGCCCGGGCAAGGTTATTGACGCCCGAACCTGCGGTCTGGCCCCGGGATCCGCCTATACGAACCCGCCGCGTCAAGCCGGTTTCTTGGATTGAGATCAGTCTCATGGAGGGTAAAAACAGGCAGGTCAGGAAAATGTGCGCGGCTGTGGGCTTCCCCGTTTTGCGCCTTGTCAGATCGCAAATCGAAAATCTTTGCCTCGACGACCTTTTATCTGGTACGGTGAAAGAATTGAGCGGCGCATTGATCTATGAAAAACTGCGGATTGAAGCGCCTAAACTATAAATCTTACGGATTCTATTAGAATTTTCGCGACGCCAGAGATCTAATAATAAGATCAACCTACATATCCCGCCAACCCTTCTCTTGCGCGCTAATATTTCATAAAGATTGTCAAAGTATCGGTTACCTGAAAAAAGTACAGGCTAACCGTTCCCGGTTAGCCTGTATAGCTGAAAGCCATTTCAGCTGTAAAATTGGTATGTTAACCCGTCTTCCTTCCCCAACATTACGGGGAACCTTAAAAAATAGGAGTATCGCGTGCGCTGGCGTAGCGAAAACTACTACCCGGCGCAGGATATTCTTTATTCATCGCCGTTTAAAATTTCTTCCATCCTACATTCGCTGGTTGCCAGGTAAGCGTCGTTATCCAGCAATTCCATGATCTTCATGGCGTTATCGTCGCGAAGGGACAATTTAAATTGTTCGAGCCAGTAAATAGACCGGCTTAAAGACTCCAGTCTTTCAAACAAAGGGTCGTTCTCACCAATGGTGGCCGTCGGAGGGCTAAAAATGGGCGCTACCGTTTCAGTATGCCGTTCTCCCGCTTTTTCTACGGGGAATAGCCAGTGTAGCAATTTCCGGGTTTGATATTCCACAAACATCATCTTTGAATCCACGATCCCATACACAGATTCGAGCGCCGGACTTAATCCCGCCGAACGTAACGCGCGAGTAGTCATCATATCTATTTTTTTTAACATTCTAAAAATAAATAGCTTTGGCCGGTTCAATAAAAAAATAAGATTCAGTAAATACTAATGTTCAAAAAGAAAAACTTGACGTTAAAAAAATTTGTTGTGGGATTTTTGACGCTATTTTCAAAGCGTCGCAGGATACGGGACTAAGCTAAAGACTTAATCTGTATTCAAGGATATGTTCGTGGAAAGATATATACGTTATTAACCAAAGATTATGCCAAAAAGACTTTCAACCCGATTAATACAGAAAATATAAATAATATGGGATTTTATCAAACTCGTTCTTATATACGGTTAGCGCGACGCCATGTTTCAAATAGTTTATTTTTATATAAATTTTATTATTTAAATTGTTCGCGAAAGGTAACGCCCGCTATGGGCTGTTCTCAGTAAGGGAAGCGGAAGATTTTAATTTCGCTTAACCTACCGTACCATATTTCCAATTATCTTTGATTTTTGAATCATTACTAATCAAACTAATTTCAACAATGAAAGACCAGAACTATAAGAACCATGCCCAATGGGTTGCGGGGTATCATTTTATAACCCTTCCCCTTATGTTAATCACATTAATACTTGCAACGGTTAATTTCGCGCGGTTATGGGGCCAGCCTAACTTTCTTGCCCTCGGAGCGCTGCCTTTCCTGCTGGCCGTTTTGGTTTGCGCTGTGGCGTGGTATGCGCGCGTTTTTCCGCTCAAAGTCCAGGATCGTGCTATTCGGGCGGAAGAAAATTTCAGGCACTTCATTTTAACCGGCAAACCTTTGGACCCGAACTTGACCATGCCTCAAATCATCGCCCTGCGTTTTGCTTCGGACAATAGCGAATACTTGGATTTAGCGAATCGAATCGTTAAGGAAAATATGAGCCCGGCGGATATTAAAAAATCTATCGACGTCTGGAAAACGGATCATCACCGCGCGTAATTATATTTTCGCTTTTAAAAATGCTTACTGGACCATAAAAATGAAAAACTATTTACTACCCGCTCTGGCGGCGACCCTGTTTTTTACTTCCTGCATTACCTCCAGGAAAGGAGCAGTTGATGGTAAATCAGACTTTATCGTTCTCCAGCTCAACGACGTATATGAAATTTCGCCCATAGAGGACGGAAAAGCGGGCGGCATGGCGCGCGTTGCGACCATCCGGAAAAGGTTGTTGCAGGAAAATAAAAATACGATCACCATTTTAAGCGGCGATTTCCTGAACCCTTCCATCATCGGCACGCTGAAATATGAGGGGAAGTCGATCAACGGCAAACACATGGTGGAAACCATGAACGCGTTGGGCGTGGATTACGTCACTTTCGGCAACCATGAATTCGATTTTGACCTTCCGACGCTCCAAAGCCGGCTGGACGAATCTCATTTTACCTGGGTCGTTAACGACGCATTTTTGAAGCAGGGGGTTGGTCTGGTTCCTTTTTTTAAGAATAAAAACGGAGCGCGCGAGGATTGCCCGCCTTTCGTCACGCTTCCTTTGTCGGGCGCCGGCCAGGTTCCGCTTAAACTGGGTATATTTGGCGAAGTACTGGACGCGACCAAAAAAGACTATATGGCGTACCGCGACGTTTTTGAAAGCGCTAAAAAAGCCGTCGACCAGCTAAAAGAACAATCGGCGGACGTGATTATCGGACTGACCCACCTCAATTTGGCGGACGACGAGTTCCTTGCGGCTCAAAATCCGTCCGTAGCGTTGATTTTGGGCGGCCACGATCATTCGCACAGCCAGACACGGATTGGAAACGTCATAATAACCAAAGCAGACGCCAACGCGAAAACGGTTTGGGTGCACCGTTTCCAGGTCAATAAGAATAATAAGAAAGTATCGTTGAAATCGGAGTTGGTTACGGTCAACGAGAAAACGCCCGAAGACCCGGAAGTAGCGGCGGTCGTTCAAAAGTGGAGCGATATAGCGGAAAAGAATTTTACCGCGATAGGTATTAATTTAAAAGAAAAAATTGCAGACTTCAAAACGCCGCTGGACGCCAGGAGTAGTTATTTGAGGTCCGGCCAGACCGAAATCGGCGCCATCGTCGCTAAGGCGATGTCGGCGGCGGCGCGGCAAAAAACGGACTGCGCGTTTTTTAACAGCGGCTCTTTTCGCATGGACGATTTTCTGAAAGGAGAGATTACGCAACTCGACGTGGTACGGCTGATGCCTTTTGGCGGCAGGATCGTGGAAATGGATATTACGGGCGTCGAGTTGCAAAAAGTCCTGCTGACCGGCCCCGCGTCCGTCGGCAGCGGCAGTTTTTTACTTTGGACGGGAGTAGATTTCGATAGCGCGGGTCCGGCGTTCAAAATCAACGGCGCTCCGCTTGATCCGGACAAAACCTATCATATCGCCGTTGCTGATTATATCTTTTCAGGCAAATCAAATGGACTGGAGTTTTTTAACGCCTCCAATCCGGCAGTTTCGAATATTAGTCAGCCAGATCCGTCCGACAAGAACGATCTTCGGAATGACGTCCGCCGGGCGGTGATTGAATATATAAAGAAGAATAAGATGTAAGTTAAATGGCGCTTCTGTTGGAACATTTCTATATAACCGGGCTAAGCGCGGGGAGGGGTATCGGTAGGACGTCGTTTAATTTTTCAGCAAAAAATCAAACGACGTCCCTTTCCAGGATTTTCTACGGACTGGACGCTGCAATTAACAAGTAGTATAATTTTTTCTGCCTGACGACGTCTGGGGACGATAGATGAAAAAATACTATATTTTTACTTTTGCCGTTAATATTTCGTTAAAGCCCTGAACTTCCCCTACTTTTTCTATTTATCTGCATCTTCTTTAAGGATTTAAAAGCGACGACGGGCAAAAATAAGTATAAAGGTTTATAAAAATATGAATATTTTATTATTTTGAATGATTTGGTTTACTTATTGTTCTTTATATGATCCGTCTAAGAATGATTTATTTTCAAGGAACCTATTTCAAAACCCGGAAGACGCGGGTTTCTTAAAAGCGCCATACTATAACATGAAAAAACTTTTGCTGATTTGTCTGCCCCTTCTTCTATTAAGCGCCCGCTTAAACGCCCAGGTAATGAACTTTAAAACCGATGATTACGCCGGCGACTGGAAAGAAATCGCTAAACTGGAAGAACAAAACCTGCCCAAATCGGCGCTGGAAAAAGCGGAGAAACTCTATGCGAAAGCAAAAGCCGACCATAATCCTTCCCAGATCATCAAGACGCTCATATACAAGAACAAATATACGAGCCAACTGGAAGAAGACGGTTTTGTGAAAGCGGTTTACCGGATGGAGCAGGAAACCGCCGCCGCCTATTTCCCCGAAAAGCCCGTGTTGCAATCCATGCTCGGCGAACTCTACGCCGAGTACCTGAGTTCCAACTACTGGCGTTTCCGCGACCGGACCAATACCGGAAATTTTAAACCCGAAGATATCCGTACCTGGGACGTCGCCCGCCTCAACGAAGAGGCCGCCAAGTTCTACCGCGCTTCCCTAACGGATGCTCGCATCAAAAACTTACCCATTCATAATTTTGACGCGGTCACTACGAAAGGATCGGACGAATTGCGCCCGACTTTATACGATTTCCTGGCGCACCGCGCGATCGACCATTTCAGCAACGAACGGAATTATCTCTCCAAACCGGCTTACCAGTTCTACATTGACCAGGAAAGCGCTTTTGCGGACGTTCCCGATTTTGTGAATCAACATTTTCAAACGCGCGACTCCAGTTCGGACAAGTTTTTAGCGTTGACTTTATTTCAGGAACTCTTGCGCAGCCATCAAAACGATTCTACGCCGGGCGCGCTGATCGACGCCGACCTGAAACGTCTTGATTTTATCCATCAACATTCCGTAGCGGAGGGCAAAGATTCTTTATACATGATCGCGCTGGAGAAAATGCGGTTTAAATACCAAGACGCCCCGGAGTTTGTTGAAATTACCTATAAAACCGCTTTACAATACCAGGCCAACGCCGAACATTTTGCGCCCAATCCTGACGATCTGGGAAAATGGGACCTGAAAAAAGCCAAAGATATTTGCGAACAGGCCATCAGCCGGTTCCCAAAAGCCTACGGGGTCGCGAGTTGCAAAGCGCTCATTCAATCGATTAAAGATACGGCTGTTTCTATTAAAGTGGAAGAGGTGAATCTGCCCAACCGGCCCATATTGGGGCTGGTGAATTTTAAAAACACGGATTCCGTTTATTTTAAAGTTGTCCGGATGCAGGACCGTTCCAACGACGACGAACGCTACGATGACGACCAGAAAAGACTCAAACATTATAACGCCCTGACGGCTTTAAAAACATGGGTGGTCGCGCTCCCTAACGACGGCGATTTCCGGGAACACTCGGCGGAATTTAAAATAGATAAACTTCCGGCAGGTTTTTATCTGCTGATGGCCTCCGATAACCCTGATTTTCATACGGCCAAAAACGGCAAGGTCAACTACGCCTTTTTTCATGCTTCCAATTTGGCGTATTGGAACCGGACGACCGATACGGGAACCAACGAAGTGGTCGTCATGGATCGCCTGACCGGGAACCCGATTAAAGGCGCGATCGCGGAGTTCTTTGTCGATCATTATGACCCAACTTCAAGAAAGAACGTATTAAAAAAAGTCGGCAACGGAGTCAGCGACGAGAAGGGCTTTATTTATCCCCGGCTGACTAAGAACACTACTTTTTATATTAAATTGATCCATGGGGCCGATACGCTGTTCACGGGCGACGGTTTTTATCATTATTACTCCGATCCGCTTAAGGTAAAATATGTAACCACGCATTTTTTCTTAGACCGCGCCATTTACAGGCCCGGCCAAACCGTTTATTTCAAAGGGATTGTCGTTGAAACCGACGAAAACGGCGCCCCGTCGATCAAGCCTAAAACCGGCGTGACGATTGAGTTATTCGACGTCAATAACCAAAAAGCCCAGTCGCTTACGCTGGAAACCAACGAATTCGGCACCGTCAACGGAACGTTTACCGCGCCGGCGACGGGTTTACTGGGGCGCATGAGCATTCGCGCCGCCAACCAGCAAAACAGCGCCCAAAGTTTCCGGGTGGAAGAATATAAACGCCCCCGTTTTGAAGCAACGTTCAAACCCGTCGAAGGCGCTTATCGGCTGGGCGATACCGTCAAAGTCCAGGGCTTCGCCAAATCTTTTGCCGGGAGCAATATTGACGGAGCGCATATTAAATACCGCGTGACTCGGCAGGCGGAGTTTCCGCGCTGGTATGGTTCTTATAACTGGGCAGACTATTTCAGGCCGCAGGGCGAAGCGCAGGAAATTGCGCACGGCGACGTCGTCGCCGACGCGACGGGCGCTTTCGAGGTCTCTTTTAAAGCGCTGGCCGACCGGTCGATTCCGAGAACGGCCAACCCGGAATTTCATTATAAGATTACCGCCGACGTAATGGATATTACCGGGGAAACTCATTTTGCCGTAACGACGACCGTTGTCGGCTACGCGAGCGCCAAACTGGATATTGCCACGCCGGAGCGCGTGAACCGCAAGAAATTTAAACCCTTCCAGTTGGTTACGCAAAACCTGAACGGACAGTTTGAAGCGCTAAAAGGAAGGATCACCATCGATTTGCTCTCCTCGCCGAAAAGACCTTACGTGACACGGTACTGGCAAAATCCGGATACGTTCATCCTTACCAAAACGGAGTTTAACCGCGATTTCCCGCTCTACTCTTACCGCGACGAGGACAAAGTGGAACACTGGCTTAAAAAAAGGCAGGCGTATAAAGGAACGTTTAACACGGCTAAAAATAAAGAATGGTCAATTGATTCCATCGCAAAGTGGGAGCCGGGCAGTTACCGCGTTACGCTGAAAGCGGAGGACGCGAACGGCGAGCCTTTGGAAACGGTCAAATATTTTACGCTCTACGATCTGGACGACAAGGTGACGCCGATCAATAAGGTCACTTTTACCGTGCTGGAAAAAGAGGTTTACCAGCCCGGCGACAAGGTGGATTTTTATATCGGCACCGCCGAAGAGAGCCTGAAAATATTGATGGAACTGGAAAAGGACGGCAAGATCATCAAAAGCGAATGGGTCGATATTGAGGGCTTGCAAAAGATCGAATTTGATATCCTCGAATCGGATCGCGGCAATATTCATTACCACCTCAACTACGTCAAAAATAACCGGTCTTATCACGATATTACCACGCTGAACGTCCCGTATGACAATAAAAAACTGAGTTTTGAATACGAGACTTTCCGCGATAAACTCCTGCCGGGTCAGGAAGAGGAATGGCGGATCAAGGTCAGCGGGCAGAGTAAAGATAAAATTGCCGCCGAAATGGTGGCCGCTATGTACGACGCCTCGCTGGATCAATTTGCCGCGAATAGTTGGGGCCTGGATTTATACCGGACCAATTACCCGCGCGTCGTTTTTGGGGATAATACGTTTAAAGTTGTGGACGGGAGGCTGATTTATGTGTATAATAATTCAAATAATAACGACGGCGAGCAGGAAAAAGAGTATAGGAGTTTGGAATGGTTTGGTTTTGAATTTGAATCGGGAGGTCGGATTCGGCCAATGATGGCAAGATCAGCGGCGCCAATGGATGCAAAGCATGCAAAACAGAGTGAACCGGCTACAATTTCCATTCCGCAAAACGACGCTTCAAGTGAAGTAGTTGTTACAGGGTATGGAACGCTAAAAAAAGATTCGCAACTGGAGGTAAACCCTCTGCAAGCAAAAAAAAAGGCAGAAGATAAAGAATCTTTAGATTTAGGGAGTAATTTATCAACCGTTCAACTCCGCACCAACCTCAAAGAAACTGTTTTCTTTTTCCCCGACCTAACGACTGACGAGCAGGGGGACGTACTGATAAAGTTCAAAATGAACGAGGCGCTAACGCGGTGGAAGTTTTTAGGGCTGGCGCATACCAAAGATCTGAAAGTCGGAACGACGGAACGAACGGTGGTTACGCAAAAAGACCTGATGGTTTTTCCGAACGCGCCGAGGTTTTTCCGGGAAGGCGACGAGATCGAATTTACTGCCAAAGTTTCCAACCTGAGCGCAAAAAGCCTGACTGGCTCCGCGCAATTGCTGTTGTTCGACGCAACCACCATGCAGCCGGTCGACGCATTAATGAGCAACAACGCGAGCGAGTTATCCTGGACGGCGGCCTCCGGCCAGTCGGCGCCGTTGAGTTGGAAGCTGAAAGTTCCTTTTGGAAAAGTGCAGGTATTGACCTACCGCGTGGTCGCTAAATCGGGCGACTTCAGCGACGGTGAGGAAAATTCAGTTCCCGTGCTGACCAACCGGATGCTGGTCACGGAAACTATGCCGCTGCCGGTCCGTGCGGGTCAGACAAAAAACTTTGTTTTTGAAAGCCTGAAGAACGCCGGGCAGTCCAACACGCTCCAAAACCAAAGCCTGAAACTGGAGTTTACATCCAACCCGGCCTGGTACGCCGTGCAGGCGCTGCCTTACCTGATGGAATATCCGTACGAATGCACGGAGCAGGTTTTCAGCCGCTACTACGCGAACAGCCTGGCGTCTTACGCCGCGAACTCCAACCCTAAGATCAAAACCGTATTCGACCAATGGAAAGGAACGGACGCGCTGGAAAGTAACCTGAGCAAAAACCAGGAACTGAAAACCGCCCTGCTGGAAGAAACGCCCTGGGTGTTGGACGCCCAAAACGAAGCGGCTCAGAAAAAACGCATCGGTCTGTTGTTCGACCTGAATAAAATGGGCGCCGAAAAAACCAAAGCGCTCAGCCAACTGGCCGAACGGCAATTGAGCAACGGCGGATTTTCCTGGTTCCCGGGCGATCGCGACGACTGGTATATTACCCAAAACCTCGTGGAAGGTTTTGGCCGCCTCAATAAGCTGGGCGTCAATAAAGACGCCCTGGATCAAAAAACGAACGCAATGATCCAAAAAGCGCTGGCTTACACGGACGTCCGCGTCAACGAATACTACCAGGAAATTGCGAAAGAAGTTGAAAAGGGCCACGACAAATGGGAAAACGATCACTTAAGCCCGATCGTGATCCATTATTTATATACCCGCTCGCTGTTCCCGGACGCGGAACGCGCCGCCGCTACCCAGAAAGCGGTCGATTATTTTATGGGCCAACGCGCTAAATACTGGCTTAACAAAGGAATTTATCTGGAGGGAATGATCGCGCTGTCGCTATCAAGAACTCAAAAGAGCGCTGGAACCGACGCTGCGACGGCTACGGCTATCGTCAAATCCTTAAAAGAGCGGGCGCTCAATAATGAAGAATTGGGCATGTACTGGAAACAGGAATGGGGCTACCGCTGGTACGAATCTCCCATTGAAACCCAGGCGCTGATGATCGAAGTCTTCAACGACGTCGCGAAAGACGTCGAATCCGTGGACGCGCTGAAAACGTGGCTGCTGAAAAACAAGCAGACCAATAACTGGAAAACGACCAAAGCCACTGCCGCCGCCGTTTTCGCGCTTTTGGAAAACGGTACGGACTTTCTGGCGGAAGATAACGACGTCGCCATTGTCGTGGGCGGAAAACCTATAACGATCGCGGCGGCGGATAAAGAACCGGGAACCGGCTATTTCAAAACGAGTTTTAACGTAGCGGATATAACGCCCGCGATGGCCGAAGTGAAAGTAACGAACCCGAATAAAACGGTCGCTTGGGGCGCCATGTACTGGCAATATTTTGAAGACCTCGACAAGATCAAAACCTTTAAAGAAACGCCGCTGACTATTGTTAAACAGTTTTTTAAAGAGGAAAATACGGAAAGCGGCCCCGTTTTAAAAGCCCTGACGGAAGGCGCTTTGAAGTCCGGCGACAAGGTCAAAGTGCGGATCGAGATCCGGGCAGACCGCGATATGGAATATATCCATTTGAAAGATATGCGCGCCGCCGGTTTGGAGCCGGTCAACGTGTTGAGCCAGTTCAAATGGCAGGGCGGCCTGGGCTATTATGAAAGTACGCGCGACGCATCGACCAATTTCTTTATTACTTCCTTGCCTAAGGGAACCTACGTATTTGAATATCCGCTGGTCGTCAACCTGAAAGGCGATTTTAGCGCCGGAATCTCCACGATCCAATGTATGTACGCGCCGGAGTTTTCCAGCCATTCGCAGGGAAGCCGGTTAAAAGTAGAATAAAGAGGAATTGTGAAGTATCAAATTAGATAAAATCATTAATTAGAAGGGCTACATAAACTGTAATCTGATTTATGCGAATAATGGGTTAAAAGCAAGCAAAAGCGGTTTGACGTTGGGCTACCTTTTTTAGATTTCTAGTTACTAACCATGATTAATACGGCGTTTTTGAGACGCCTATTCGTTTGCCCTTCTTCCAAACCGGGCACATTCCGAAGGGGTGGGTCATGCCTGACTCATATCTGACTCATATCTGACTCATACATGATTCATACATGACTCATGTATGAATCATACACGAGTCATCTACGGCTTATATACGGCTTATATATGACTCAAGGGTTTGAGAATGACGGAGAGTTATTAAGGATACACGCACGTCCTGGTCGGGATTTACGGGATGAAAGGGACTAAGCTCCCGATGTATTCACTTTTGATTTTGGTGTCTATTGTCTTGGCACTCTATTTGAACTTTTTCAACCCATTATTCGACTAATTTATAAATATTCGGGCGGCTCGTCGGAAAAAGGCATAGAAAGCAGCGTATCTGATTTTTCCGAACCCGCGAAACGGAGATCAATACCGAGTTGTCCCGCCCCGCGAAGCGGACGCCAACGCCAGGTTTTCTAAACCTGAAAGGTGAAGATCAACGTTAGGTTCTCCAGCGCCACGAAGCGGAGACCAACGCCGTTGAAAAGATTTTTTGAAGTTATATCCTGTTAGTAACAACCTATCATTGAAAAAAATCGTATTTGAAAAATAATGGAGCCATTTTTGCGTTCTTATTTTTTTATTCACTAAAAAATCCTTTGAAACCTTTTTTTATGAAAAATTTCAAGTTAGCATTTTTCGCCCTGAGCGTTTATTCCATGTTTGTATTCGGCCTTTGCACCAAAGCTGCCGACATCATACAGGTTTCCGACAAAAGAAGTTTTGATTATTCGCTAACTCCGGCGCCCGCAGGCGACCAGACTTTTTCTAAAAGTTACGCGAACAACATTGACTCCGTGTTAAATAAAAACGGCCTGTCAAGCAGTTCTGTTATCCAGTCCGTCACGTTAAACACTGTCAAACTAACGCTGGACGATAATTCAAAAATTACTTTCGACGATGTGTCCATTGCGGAATTAAAGATCAACGGCGACGCGCTGATCGCGACCGTCCCCGCTAAAGGATCGCCGAACCGGACAAGCCGTTCGATTACGCTGACCAATGTATCGCCGGATATCACCAAGTATATTAACGCGGCTAACATTACTTTTCAAATGCACCTGGCAACGACCGCCGCTAACCCGGTAACGACGCCTTTGCACGTTTTCGTTGATTATACGATCAGCGTAAACGGTATCTAAAAAATGACGGGTTATGAATGATGAATGATGAAATATTTCATTTGTCAAAAAGACCGCTTGCTTTGCAAGGGGTCTTTTTTTATGGCGTTTAAACATAGCTTATTTACGGCGGCGTTGAATAAAAATAAACCACGGTTCGTTTTTTGCGTTTATGTGATCGACGATACATCTCAAATCGCTTCGTTAACGCTTACTTTCAACAAGCACATTGAATATGCCAATCATTACGCCCGCTTACTTTGAGTTTTTTGACGACCTGGCGAAAAATAACGATTCGCCCTGGTTCCAGGCCAATAAAAAAAGATATGAAAAGGACGTGAAAGAGCCTTTTTTACAGTTAATCGGAGAAATCATTCATCAGCTTCAAAATTCGACGGAACCCGATCTGATCGTTGATCCTAAACGATGTTTGTTCAGGATCAACCGCGATATCCGGTTCAGCGCCGACAAACGGCCATATAAAGAACATCTTGCGGCGTCCATTTCAAAATTCGGTACAAAAGATAAATTGTACCCGGGGCATTATATACATCTTGGTAACGATCAGTTAATGATTGCCGGCGGCGCGTATTTTTTTGAAGAAAAGGAAATGCTTGCCCGCGTCCGCCATTATATTGCCGACCATGAAGGGGAGTTTAAAGGCTTAATGGAAGAACCCGCCTTTAAAGAAGCTTTCGGAGAAATCAAAGGCGAACAAAACAAACGCTTAACCCCTGAACTGGAAGAGGCGCGACAAAAACAACCGCTGATCGCTAACAAGCAGTTTTACTGGTCGATCGAATTAGACAAAACAGAAGCGCTAAAAGAAGACTTTGCGAAGTATTTGGTCAGAGTGATGAAAATCACGAAACCGCTACAGGATTTTCTAATAGCGGCAATGTATGGATAAAATCCAGGCGTAGGAAATGTTTTACTAAAATCGTCGTTGAACCAATCTTTTCAGTCATTTAGGTTTTCTACACCTGATATGAAGAAAATAAGGAACGATTTGGCAGGCCTGCAATTTGGGTTGACGTTTCACCGTTTCATCGTCCGCATAAGGTTCGTTGATTTGCTCAATCATTAAACCTGCCTGAATGATCGTATTTAGCCACTCGCTCAACGTTCGCGTAAATTTTGGCGTCCTAAATCTGCGCAACTGATTTTTTAAAGCGGAAGGCGCGGCTTTGAAAATCCATTCGTCGACAGCGCCGTTTGAATTTTTAAAATAATCTCCGACTTCAACTGCATACGTCGCCCCCGTCAGATTTTTTACATTTTTCCGGTGCAACGTTTCAAAACAAGGATGCGAAATGGAGAATTGCAAAAAACCGCCTGGTTTCAATACCCGAAACGCTTCTTTGAATACCGGCTCAATTTCAGGAATATCCATAAAGCACATGAAGGACGTCGCGAAATCAAAATGATTGTTCTGAAATGGCAAATCCCCGGCGCCGGCGACCTGGTAACGAATATTTAAGGGAGTTATATTTTCTTCCTCTACCGCTTTTTGAATAAAAATTTCCGAAATGTCGATTGCCTCTATCTTCGCCCCTTGCAAGGCCAAAAGTCGTGTATTATGCCCTTCGCCGCAGCCAATATCGATTCCATGTAAGTTTTTCACGCTTGGCAAGAAGTCGAAGAAAGCTGGGGTATTTAGACAATCGCGGTAAATATCAAATCCCGCCCTGGCCAGTATGGTCCACGCCTCGGCGTTTTCGTTCCAATAACGCCCGGCTTCCTGATCGGTCATTTTGATTCTTCTAAATTTTGGCTGTACGACAATTATATTGAAACATTTTCGCGCATCCGCGCGAGGAAAGATGGGTAGGATATTTTCAGGCGCAAATAATAGTATAAAAATCAATAATCAAACTCCTCGATATTTTGATCGTCCAATAACAGGCGAACCAGTTTACGATGTCTTTTTTCGCTGCCCTGCACCGACCATTCCCCAATATAGCGGTCTACCGAACGCGATTGTTTTCCTTTGGAGGGATGTAATTTACATTCTTTGAACAAAAGCGCCATTTTTTTGTCTATATCCGCTTCAAAAGTGGAAACAATCCGGTAAGTGCGAATTTGGTTCAACCGCTCGATCCAGTCTTCGAGGTAGAAAAAACCGACCAGGACAGAAGTAGCGATTAAAAATGCCGTTAGCGCCGCGCCATAATACCCGGCCCCAATTCCGACGCCTATGGCGGCGCACAGCCAGATTAGGGCCGCCGTCGTCAGCCCGCTTACGCTTTTCTCCTCTTTATAAATGACCCCGGCGCCCAGAAAACCAATTCCGCTGACGATACTCGCAATAACAACGGGCGGCAGAGAAGCGTTTGCGGATAATTTAACCGAATAAATAGTAAAAAGCGTCGCGCTCAGCGTGATCAGGGTCATGGTGCGAAGACCCGCCGCTTTGCTGCGATAGGCTCTTTCTGCGCCAATTAAAGCGCCCAGGGTCACGGAAAGTAAAATTTTATGTACGTCTTCTAAAGCTATGTCCACAGATATAAAATCAAATGTCGGGATAAAATTAAGCGGGCAGGTTCAGTTCCACATTTTCAACGATCTCCAGCCCATACCCGATCAGCCCTATCCGCCTTTTTTTGCTGCCGGTAATAAGTTTGATTTTGCAGACGCCAAGGTCGCGTAGTATCTGGGCGCCGACGCCGTAGTCGCGCTGGTCCATTTCATAGCGCGGGGGCTCGCTGCGTTCCAGTTGATTTTTGTAGGCTTTCAGGCGCGTCAGCATGGAATGGCCTTTTTCGGCCTGGTGCATATACAGGAAAAGCCCTTTGCCTTCGGCGGCGATGAGTTCGAGCGCTTTTTGAAGTTTCGTATCCGCGTTTTCAAAGATGGCGCCTAAAAGATCGCCTGTTTCGGTGGACGAATGCACCCGCACAAGGACGGGTTCGCCGGGCTCCCATTCTCCTTTTTTTATGGCAAGGTGAACGTCGCCGGAGGTGAGCTGCGTATAAGCGGTCACTTCCAGGGGGCCGTATTTAGAAGAGAGCGTTACGCTCATTTCTTTTTTAATCAGCCGCTCGGTACGCATCCGGTAAGCGATCAGGTCGTCAATGGAAACGATCTTCATGCCGAATTTCCGGGCGATCAGTTTAAGCTGCGGAAGCCGCGCCATGCTGCCGTCCTCATTCAGAATCTCGACCAAAACGCCGGCGGGATAAAACCCGGCCAGACGCGCCAGGTCGACCGCCGCTTCCGTGTGGCCCGTTCGCCGCAATACGCCGCCGGTTTTGGCGCGCAACGGGAAAATATGACCCGGACGGGCAAAGTCGGACGCTTTCATATCGGGGTCGACGAGCGCGCGGATGCAAGCGGCGCGGTCGTAAGCGGAAATGCCGGTCGTACATCCGTTGCCGATCAGGTCGATGGACACGGTGAAAGCGGTTTCGTGCAAAGCTGTGTTGGAAGAGACCATCATGTTCAGCCCCAGGTCGTCCGCCCGTTTTTCTTCGATTGGCGTACAGATCAATCCGCGCCCGTGGGTAGCCATAAAATTAATGATCTCCGGCGTGGCGCATTCTGCGGCGCAAATAAAATCGCCTTCGTTTTCCCGGTCTTCGTCGTCGACCACGATGACAATCTTTCCCAGCCGGATATCTTCCAGGGCCTCCTCGATTGTGTTGAGTCGAATATCGAAACCGGGATGAGCAGGAGCGTCGGCTTCGCCGGTTAAAATAAATTCGGAAAACATATTATCCAGATTAAAAAGTAAAAAACTACGCGTTTCTTTCCCGCTAAACAAAAAGACGCCTGCTAAGGTTCTTTTAGAGCATCAGGGAAAACCAACATAGCCGTTTAGTACAAACGAGCTTCCCGTCCGTTTATGGATAAGCAATAAAATAATAATTTCTCCCCTCATCATATTCCTTTTTAAATTCCGAAAGCGAGAGCGGCGGTAAGGCGCGCAGCCAACGCTGCATCAGCGAGACATTGAGGTTGGCCGCTTCGGTCAAAAAACGATAGACTTCTTCGGGGGTAACGCCGTAACAATCGGAACCGCCTAAACCATGCTCGAAAACAATCACCGGGCGGCTGCCGCGAATGGTTTGCAAGGCGCCCTGCAACACCATCAGTTCAGCACCTTCCACGTCGATCTTAATAAAATCAACAGGAACGCCGGACGGAATGATCTGATCCAGCAGGTCGGTCTGAACGGTGATCGTTTGGTCGGTTTCCTGCGCGGCGTCGTATTTCCTTCTTAAAAATCCGCTGTAGGCCGGATTGGACAGGACGTGGTTAAAATGGGTGGTTCCTCTTTTATCGCTTAGCCCAATTTCATAGAACCGACAGTTTGACGGATAATTTTTAGACAGGAGGCCTTTGAAAAGTTCCGGGATTGGCTCGAAACAATAATGCGTTCCGAGCGGAGCGTATTTCAAAATAACGTCGAGGCTCTCGCCTTTATGGCAGCCAACGTCGACGCAGTTGGAGTCGGCGGAACAAATTCTTTGCAGTACCCGGCGCGTTTGCGCGTCGTATTGTTGATTTTTAGTAAAAGCAATGGGTAACTTTTTGAGCGCCGCTTTAATATAGGACTTGAGCATACAGTGGTTTGGTCGATTTGGAAACGGCGGGTAAGCGCTTACACGTTCGCGTGCGCGTTTTCGACGACGCCCATAGATTGGAAGGCGGCCAGCGCTTTTTGGGCAATATGGCGGCTGTCGAAGTGTTGCAGGACATACTGACGCGCGGCAAAACCTATTTTTTTAACGTCGCTGCGGGCGGCAATGCAGGATAAGATGGCATCCCGGAAAGCTTCGGGCGTATCGGCAATCAACACTTCCCGTCCGTTTTTGGCTTCCACGCCTTCCAGGCCAAGCGAGGTAGTCACTACGATCCGCTCGAGCGCCATGCTTTCCAATATTTTTACCCGTATCCCGCTGCCGGCAAAAATAGGAGCGACCACTACCGGGTGGGCGCCGATAAAACGGCGCGCGTCTTTTACTTCGCCGTAAAAGAAAATATGGTCTTCTTTTAACCGGCGGATCCAGGCCGGCGCATTCCGGCCCGCTATATGGAGTTCAATTTTATGCGGCGAATTTCGGCTGAAATAAGGTTTCCAAACTTTTTCCAGGAACCATTTCAGTCCTTCCTGGTTAGGCATCCAGTCCAGCGAACCGATAAAACATAAGGAAAGCGGATCCCCGATATTCAGCGGCTGGCGCGCATAATCCCGCTCGTCGACGCCGACCGGCGTGACCGCCGCTTTTTTATGAAAACCCAGTTCCCGGAAAATTTTCAAGTCGCGCGAGGTAATGGGCAGCAACAGGTCGCATTCGTTGATGCGTTCTTTTTCAAAACGTTTTAATTTGGGATTTAGCAACCGCAAATAAGCCCTGCTCCACAAATTAGCGGAAGTTTTGGCAAAACGCTCCCATATTTCATGCTCCACATTGTGCGCGCGGATCACTACCAGGGCCCTTGAATATTTACGTATGGTTTTTATATAAGGCGCCAGAAATATGGTTTCCAGTTGAACGACGTCGAACGATCCGGCGGATAATAATTCGATCAGCGCTTTTTCAAAATCTGTAGAAATAAAGCGCGTTACATGGTATGATTCTTTTTCAAACAGGTTCAGGAAAGCGCCCCAACGCTTAATATCGTTGTTGACCTCGACTGCCCGGATCGACTGGTAAATAGACGTAAAACTTTCAGGCAGGCCATTAATATCTATATAATGTTTGCTGGTGTTCATGGCCAGCAAGGCGGTTTGAACGCCCAGAGCGCCATAAGATCTCGCCAGGTTGGTCACGGCAATCGACTCCCCGTCTTTCAGCGGAAATGGGAATTTTTTACATAGTTGGAGTATTCTCATTCAGACGTTTGATTATTTACCCTAGAACGTTGTAAAGGTAGGTCTTTATTATTTCAATCGTTCGGCGCGCAAATCTTTATTTTATGAATCTTCGTTCTCCCTGCCTTTATTTGTCAAACCTTTATGAACGGCGGTTTTTCTTTTTCAGTTTTTCATTAATTGCCTTTTGCCAAACGAACGTTGGAAGGTATAACATAGACTCCAAATTTAAGTTTATGTAAATTCTTAGGTGAAAAATCAATTAGTACATGATTTTACAAAAAAATGTTTTATTTTTGTTTTAGTAAAACATCACACGCTATGGCAGACTGGAGAAGACTGAACGGACAAAAAATTGAACTCCCGATAAAAGAAGCCGTTGAAAAAACCATTGTAGAAGAAACAGGACTTGGCCACAAACTCAAAGTTTGTATCGGAACGGACTCGCAGGTGCGCGGCGAGGTCACTGATTTCGCCACGGTTATTGTTTTTTTAAGGGAAAAGAAAGGCGGCTTTATGTTCATCCACCACGACCGGTCGGAAAAACACATGTCGCTGCGGGAAAGAATGATCATCGAGGTCGGCAAGTCGGTCGACGTAGCATATAAATTATGCGATCTGCTCGATAAATACGACGTGGCGCTCGAAGTGCACGCCGATATTAACACAGATCCTCACTTTCAATCGAACGTCGCGCTGCGCGAAGCAATGGGCTACATTCTGGGTATGGGTTTTGTATTCAAAGCCAAACCGGACGCTTTCGCCAGCAGCAAT
>JBBRMZ010000032.1:0-28000 GCA_038230555.1 Chitinophagales bacterium | reverse complement strand
AATATGCTTTTCTTGACAAAGAACTAGCTTATGTGGCTAATAGCTTTAGTCAGGGACAATTTTGGATTCAAAGTCCATTTAACGGCAGCCCTGACTGGGTAAGAGTTCACAGTATAGCCCCTCCTGTTCCACATGATTCAATGGATAATTTCAGGGATGAAATGATGAAGAAAGCAGAAACAAAAAATTAAAACGAAATGGCACTTAAAAGAAGAAAAGCGAATACGATTCCTGTCATATGGAGTGCGGAGGATGAGAAGCTTCTTTTAAGCTATCTCAGAAAGGAGTCTTTTGACGCGAAATTAATCCAAAAACTATTTCCCGCAAGGACTTTGCCGGGCATAAGAAGCAAAGTAAGGAAACTTCGTATAAAGCATGATCTTTTTGGAGCCTCTTATCGAGATGCAAAGGAAGATTTTACAGTAAAAATCGCAAATAAAATCAAGCCTAAGACGGTTTTTGATGCATATGCCGGCGCTGGACACCAAACGTTTAAATGGATAACAATAGCCGATAAAGTATATGCATCAGAAAAAATGAAATCAAAATTAAAGCAATTTGAAAAAACTGCAGAAGAAAACTTATTTGAGAAGGTTAATACAAGTGATTGTTCATGGCAGCTATTTCGAAAAGGAAGTAAGGAAATTTACTTTTTTATTGGCGATGCAGTATCCGCTGCGGCAGATTTAAAGGTTAGTAAACTTTTTATAGATCTTGTGGATTTAGATACTTGCGGATCAACTCTCCCTATTCTTCCTACCATATTAGTGTTACTCCGTCCGAAACATTTAGTCATAACCCATGGTGAGTTTCACTCCATGCGTTTCAAAAGGGAAGATGTTTTAAGAAGGCTATTTATGCATAGAGATATTAGCTCAAATCCTTTACCGTTAGGAGTAGATGAAATGAGCGCTGAATTGGATAAAGCTGTGAAAATTGCTGCATTAAGATCTCATAACGAGACATCAGATTCTTTATGGCTAACCTTAAAAGATGAAACTTGGTTGGGCGGCAAATTTCATGGAATGTTAAGACGATATTATAAGGTTTCAAAACCTCCGGCTACATCAGACTGTATTAATGAACTATCAAAATGAAATAGATTGTGAACCGGTCAAACATTGAATGGACAGAAACTACTTGGAATCCAACAACTGGCTGTACAAAAATTTCTGCCGGGTGTAAAAATTGTTATGCAGAAAGATGGGCTTTTATGCAATATAAAAGAGGAATTTATCAATATAGAAATGGTTTTGAACTAACGTTATCACCCGGAAGATTAAACGACCCCTATAAATGGAAAGAACCACAGTTAGTATTTGTTAATTCTATGAGTGATTTATTTCATGAAGGTGTTCCAGATGAATATATAATCGAAATATTTAAAGTCATGAATGCAGCGCCTAAACATACCTTTCAAATATTGACCAAAAGAATTGAGCGCGTAGTGAGCATAGCCGCCAAACTTCTTTGGTCAAAAAATATTTGGTTGGGTGTTTCGGTTGAGAATAATGAATTTACGCATCGGATTGCTTTGTTAAAGACAATTCCTGTAGAAATAAAGTTTATATCATTTGAACCTCTGTTGGGTGAAATAGAATTTTCGGATTACTTAGGTATAGATTGGGTGTTAGTTGGAGGCGAATCTGGAGGCAAGGCTAGAAAAGTTGAAAAAGATTGGATTCTTTCAATAAAGAAGGGATGCATTGACCAAAATGTTTCTTTTTTCTTTAAGCAATGGGGAAAACGCGAGTTTAATCCTGATAAAAATGATATTACGCTAGATAAGAAACATAGGTACTACGCCAAGGGAGGCTGCATGATTGACGGCAAACTGTATAGAGAATATCCAAACAAATAAAAATGGCACTACCAATAAATATAGACGATCTTATAAACGCTCAAACGGTTGAATCCGTTCGAATTGAGTTTAAACGTGGATGGAATCCATATAGCATTCTAAAAACAGTTTGCGCATTTGCTAATGATATAGATGAATATGGAGGAGGATACATTATAGTTGGAATTGAAGAAAATGGAGGCACTCCAATTCTTCCCCCTTTTGGGATTCAACAAAATGAACTTGATGGGATTCAACGCGAGTTTTTCAAACTCTGTAAGGATAATGTTAAAGAAAATATTTTTCCTGCAATTGAACCAATTCAATTTCAAGGTAAATGGATTGTAGTTATTTGGGTAACGCCAGGAGAGGAACGGCCTTATCAAGCATCTGATTCATCTGGTAAAAATGCACAAATGAAAGTATTTGTAAGACACGGTGCAATTACAAAAGAAGCTGATAATGATCAGGTAAATCAATTAAGAGAATTGGCTGCATATAAGCATTTTGACGATAGAGTAAATATAAAAGCTTCTATAGACAGCCTTGATTTAGGTTTAATACTAGCATACCTTCAAGAAATAAAAAGTCAATTATATATTGAAGCCCAAGGGATGTCTTTAATTGATTTATCTATAAAAATGCAAATCGCACGTGGGCCAAAAGAAAATATACGTCCGTTAAATGTAGGTCTCTTATTATTTTGTAAAACCCCTGAAGTCTTTTTTAAGGGCTGCTTTACAAATTTAATCGAATTAGAAGATGAGGCTGGAACAAAGTATTCGGAGAAACAGTTTAGAGGACCTGTCCATATTCAAATCAGGCAAATAATGGAATATTTGAATTCCAATGTTATAAAACAATATGTCCGCAAAGACAATTCAAAAGCTGAATCTACAAAGTTTTTTAATTATCCTTATGCAGCTTTGGAAGAAGCTGTCGTCAATGCTTTATATCACAGAAGTTATGAAAATCCTACGCCAAATGAAATCAGGATTTACAAAACAGGTATAGATAGAAGAATTGAAATTTTAAGTTATCCTGGTCCTCTACCCCCAATTGATGAATCTGCTTTAGTACAATTAAAAATTACTGCCAGAAATTATAGAAACCTAAAATTGGGAGATTGGTTAAAAAATTTAAGATTAGCTGAAAAATATGCTACTGGCATACCTACAATATTAAATGCTCTTGAATTGAATGGGTCACCAAAACCGATTTTATCTACTGATGCAGCCAGGTCATATTTTTTAGTGGTATTCGGGATTCATCCAGATGCGCCCATAGAAATTGCAAATAGTAATAGTACGGAAGTTGAAACAATTGCTCTATCAAATGCGCAACAACAAATACTTGAAAAGTTGATTGAAGGACCTATGTTTCAATCAGAAATAACAAATCTATTCGTCTTGGATTTAATCTTGGATTTGAAATATTTGTTGGATAAAGATCTAGTTAGAACTAAAGAGAATAATAATTATCTAATTTATTATATTACGCAAAAAGGGAGAGAATCGCTTAAAAATTCATTTTAATATATAGACGTCTTAAATATACAGTCTAACAATTGATTTCGTTGCGAATTCATAGAAACTACATTATCATGAAAAATTTGTATGAGTTTTATCCAGAATTATTTAGTTTGAATGAAGAAGATGTATTGTCATTAAAGGCTGAATAAATAACCCATTTACAGAATAGTTTTAATAACTTGAGCGCATATCCGTCAAACCTATTATAGGCCTTTATAACAAATGAACGGCGCGGGGAACCATTCGTTCTTCGTTGCGAAGCAATTATTTAAGACGCTTTTTTATAATCAGGCGCGCGCCAAGACGCGACCACCTCACGTCTTTTGAAACTATGAGACCATCAGATTCAGACATTTTTACAGACTTAAAAGGCGAAAACGCCTACGCCTTCGAGGAACTGTATAAAAAGCATTTCTCCATGGTTAATCGTTTTGTTACAAACAACAACGGCACAACCAATGACGCCCAAGATATTTTCCAAGACGTGATGCTTGTTTTCGTTGAAAAAGTGCGGCAAGACGACTTTCATCTAACCGCTTCCGCCAAAACTTACCTTATGGCGATAACCAAACACTTATGGCTAAAGAAAAGACGCGCGCCTTATCGTGAAACAGCCTTTACAGACAGCCATGACCATCAATTTTATGATGATATAACCCACGCCATAGTGTCGTCAGCTAAAGATTTGATAAGCCTTGTGTAACATCGATTTTACTATTGGCGTTAACCCTTCAGACGTCAGGTCAGTAATCAGGCTTTGGTTAATACGGGAGGCTACCGGATATGGATAGATTTTATTAAAGATCGCTTTAACAGACAGCCCGCTCGTATTCGCTAAAATGAGCTCCTGGATGAGTTCGCCCGCTTTGGGGGCGATCATCGTTCCCCCTAATATAATTTGCTTTCGCAACAGGCCGCCTTTGTTAACGAATAGTATCAGTTTTGCATATTGGTAATTATCTACCACCGCGCGGTCGTCGTCTACGAAACTCTTTTCCAACCTGCGGTAGCTTATTTTCCGTTCTTTCAACTGTTTTTCACTTAAACCAAACGTCGCCAGTTCCGGATCTGTGAAGGTAACCCAAGACATGTGATCGTTGTTGAGCTTTTTCTTAAAGGGTGAAAACAGGTTATTCAGAATGATCCGGGCATGAAATTCGGCAGCGTGGGAGAACTGTAGATCCCCCGCCACATCACCGCAGACCAAGACGTCTTTGTTGGTCGTTCTCAGGTATGGATCCATAACAATTTTATTCCCGTCAACGTCAATGCCAGCTTTGGACAGAGAGAGTGATTCCAAGGCAAGCGACCTGCCCACTGCCACGAAAACCGCATCGAAATTAACCGTTATTATTTCTCCACTACCGTTTTTTATGATCGCCTCATTTGCAGAAATAAATCTGACGATCTGGCTATTCAGTAAAATTCGACGCCTTCGTTTTCTAATTGTTTTAGCAAAACCCCGGTCACATCAGGATCATCATGCTCCAGTATTGTTGGTCCTTTATGGATGACTGTTACCTTGCTACCAAACCGAGATAAAGACTGGCTTATTTCCATTCCTATGGGGCCGCCGCCCACACACAGGACTCTTTCCGGCAAGGCGTCGAGGTGAAAGATGCTTTCATTATCGAAATAGCTTACTTTTTCGACGCCTTCTGTTAGCAATTTAATGGGTTTTGAACCGGTAGCGAGGACTATTTTTTTTCCCGAGTACGCTTTTCCATTCACTTCCACCTGGTTTCTTCCCACAAAACAGGCATTACCCAACGCTACCGCGATACCCTGGTCCCGCAGCCATTGTGCATTTTCATGTTTTCTAATGAAAGCCTGTTTTTCCTGGATATAGCCGACCACCTTCCCGACGTCAACCCGGCCACTTACCCGTAAGCCAAAATTTTCGGCTTCTCTTGCCTGCTTTATCATCCGGGCAGTATGGATAAGGGCCTTGCTCGGCACACAACCGTCGTTCAGACAATCGCCGCCAATATCTTTGTCAGACCTGGAGATCATCAGGACTTTAAAACCTGCCTGGTTCATAAAGAGCCCTACGCTCAAGCCACCGGAACCCGCCCCAATCACGACGACGTCAAATTCGGGTTTTGCCATGTTCTTATTTTAAATCTTATTGCGGGGGATCATTTTTTTATAGGTATTGACAAGCGTGACCTGTGAAAAACCAAGTAGATACATAAAATAGATCAGGAAAAAAACGCCTTGCGTTTTGTAGACGCCGTTTTCCAGGTATTTTCGGGCTGATGTGACTACCGGTTTTTTAACGATCTTAAAGCGGACGTCTTTTCGGAGCCGCTTGATCAGGCGCTGGTCTTCCAGTACGACGTCTCGCTCGGAAAAGCGGCCCGCTTGTTCAAAAGCTGATTTTGTTACGAATAAACTTTGGTCGCCGAAACGAAGGGCGTTCAGGTCAAACCGGGTAAACCAGCAATTGGCTTTTAAAAACCAATGCGGATAGTCGAAGGAGAGCATAAAGCAGCCTGCCGGGTAACCTGAAGCTATTGCCTGTATAATGTCTGTTATATATCCTTCCGGCGGGATGGTATCGGCATGTAGAAAATAAAGTATCTCGCCTTTGGCCAACGACGCCCCTGCATTCATTTGGGCTGCACGTCCTTTTCCTGGCGAACGGAACGCCGTAGCGCCGCACTGTTTTGCCAATGCAATCGTATTATCAGCGCTGCCTCCGTCCGAAACGATCATCTCCACATCCTCGTCCTTATTTGCTTCCTGGAGTTTCTTGATAGTCATCCTGATCTGATCCGCTTCATTATAGGTGGGAATAATAATGCTGATCATGGCGTGTTTAAGATATTCGCGCTTATTAAATCTTTTTCGACGTCAATATCGGATAGAACGGGCAAAAGAAAATGGCTTAACCCCAAACCGGCACAATGGGACAGCGTTTCTTTTAAAACGGCGTCTGTGCTCCATTTTATATTATCAAATAATTGAGGGCGATAAGTCTGCATGCCTAATAAATAATAGCCGCCGTCCAGCGCTGGTCCGATCACCACATCATACTTATTTAATGCGGTAAATGCATCCGTTATGATCGCAGGTGTCAAGTCGTAACAGTCGGTCCCTATGATAACCGCTTTCTTAGCGCCGTTTTTAAAAGTCTCTTTAAATGCATTGGACATCCGCTCTCCTAAGTTTACACCCAACTGTAGCGCTTTAAGAGGAGTATCGCCCCATACGTCGCTATCTGTTATAAAATCAGCATAATAAACTATCCTGTCCGAATGTACACTTTTGGTCACCATAGCCGTGTGTCGTAGCAGCGCCTGGTAGATCAACAAAGCTTTATCATGCCCAATCGTAGCGGCCAACCTTGTTTTCACTTTCCCATAGACCGGGTTTCGCGCGAATATCAGTAAGGCGTCATTGGCCATTATTACCAGACAAATTTTAATATTAATCAGCGACAGTCCCGCCACAACTTGAACCGGCGCCGGCGGTACATCCGTAGCAATGCTGTTTTAATACAATGGCGCGAGCGCTCAACAGATCGAGGTCGAAATCGCGTAGATGTCTGGACGACGGGACGTCAACCAGCAGGTCGAGCATCTGGTTAAAGTCGCAGTCGTATAAAAATCCATCCCAGCTAACTGAAATCGTATTACGGCACATTACGTTGTTGATCGCAGCCGGATTAAAAGCGGAAATCAGTTTTTCCATGTATTTATCGTAATTACCCGAAGTAAGCAGGTAATCGAGATAGCGGCTAATCGGCATGTTTGTGATGGCGAATAAATGATTGAACCGTATGCCGAAGTTTTTGAGCAGTTCTTCTTTATATTCCTTTTCCAGCGCCTGTTGAGACGGCGGCAGAAACGCGCCGGCGGGGTTATACACCAGGTTTAAAAAGAGGCCGGAATCTTCTTCGCCATATCCGACCGCATTCAGCATTTTCAAAGCTTTGATTGAATCGTCAAAAACCCCGTCTCCCCGTTGGCGGTCCGTCCTGTCTTTTGTAAAACTGGGTAAGGAGGATACTACTTCGATCCGGTGTTCCCTGAAAAACTCCGGAAGGTCATGAAATTTTTTATTGGCAAGGATAATCGTCAGGTTACAGCGCACAATAATGTGTTTGCCCAATTTTTTGATTTCAGCTACAAACCACCGGAAGTCAGGATTCAATTCAGGCGCGCCGCCTGTCAGATCGACTATTTTAATATCCGATTTGGCAAGAATCGTTAAGCACAACTGCATGGTTTCCCGGGTCATTATCTCTTTGCGGTCGGGCCCCGCATCCACATGGCAATGCTTGCATACCTGGTTACACATTTTACCCACATTGACCTGAAATATTTCGATACCCGCAGCCCGTAGCGGAAAGGCGCCTATTGCGGCCAGCTTTTCTTTAAAGGAGGCATGCTTATGCGCCCCTTCGTCTTCAAGGATCGCCAACTGATTTTGGGTATTTGCTAAATGGTGTTGTAAAACGTTGAGCGACTTCATATTTTACATTTTAATCTCTTTCACTTTATTCATCATCTGCACCCCATGCACCAATACCGCGCCGCCTTTAATCGCAGCCGCCACATGCACCGCCTCCATCATTTGCGCTTCGCTATACCCTTTTTCATAAGCGTCACTGCTGTAAGCATCGATACAATATGGGCATTGGACCGCATGGGCGACCGCCAGGGCAATAAGCGACTTTTCCTTTGCGGTTAACTGACTGTCCTTAAAAACTTCTCCATAATAGGAGAAGAATTTGTCGGCTAATTCCTTTTGGTATTCGCCAATGCTTCCAAACTTAGCCAGATCATCCGCATTGTAATAGTGAGCGCTCATTTATTATTTTTTAATACTTCATATTAACGCCGCAAACCGTTTAATGTTGAGGTAGTACCGTTTTGGCACATACTTTTTAAATCGCTTTTATGGTCCGATCCGATTATCCGCAACGCCTCTTTTTTTAATCCGTCATCGTATTTAAGACGTCTTTTTGGCTTCATACGTTTCCATAGTCAAAAATATAAAGATTTTTGTGTGCGTGAAAACGAGAGGATGTCATATTTTTGTGGAGCGATTCTAGCGCACGGTAAAGTAAGAACATATTTATTTGTACGCGTATGAAATTGGAAAAGAGGCGTCAGGGATTGTCACAATTTGTTGACTTCTACTGCTATAAACATTGACGTCAGGCGTTGAATTATCAAACGCCGCACGTTGTGTTTAATTCAAAGAAATGATTACCTTTATTGAATTGGTTTTTCACCTTATTTTCACCCTGATTTTATCCGAAGAATGGGGAGCGCTATATTATTCGGAGAACGAAAAAAACAAGATGTTAAGGTTGAAGCTGGCGAAGTGATAAAAAATTGGGACGTGGCTATTATATATGTATGTTATTAGAAAAACAAATCCGCAAATTATAAATTTAGAACCATCTAACCACTCTGATTGCTTATAACTCTTGTAGTTCATCCCTAAGAATAACTAATTCTGCGGTCGTTTTTATTTGTTCATAACCCTTCGCTTTCAAAGCGCTATATAAACGTTTGTCCCCGGTCCAAAGCGTCGCGGATAAATATTCGTTTAATGCAAGAAATGCAATATCGTCCATATCCACGTCCCGAACAAGCGGTATACATTGTCGCCATATTTCAAAAGGGATTTGCTCGTCGGAAATAAATTGTATGGCGCCGTACACTTGAAAAATAGCCTCGTTTAATAATTCTCCTTCAAAACCGGACGTTTCGGCGAGTTTAACACGATGTTCCATTATTTCTCCGCGTAAAAAGGTAGGGCTGTAAAAATCAAATAGATTTCCAGAATTGAACAGAACGTCGGCAATTTTGCCGGAAGTATTTAAAATGGCGCTGAAAACAATATTGGTATCAACGATTATTTTCATTGTTCTCCGAACCGGTGTTTATTGCGATCCCACCAAGTTCGGTTAATTTGCCTTGCCATTTCGTCGACCTCCTCTTGTTTAGCTTTACTTTTTGCCGTATTTTCTTTAAAAGTCAGGTAGTTTAAGAATCGTTGCAACTCTTTGACGTCCAGCGATTTTGGTAACCGGATAATGATTTCGTCCTGCGTTTGTGTGATTATCATTTTTAATGGATTTTGTACAAAAATACGCTTTTCTGAAGACGGGCGCTCCAATTAAATAGAAAGATTTGTAATCGTCTCAGAATCCAATCGAATTTATTAACAAGTTTTGTCCCTAAAACGAAATATCCAACTTGGCTGTTCATGGTTTTTAATCAACCCTTCCTCTAACACTGCAAAGTACATTCAAAGAATGCGCAAGCGCTAAACCCAAACTTTCTTTGATCCAGTCAATAGTTTCACCGGCTTTTACGGAGAATTTCAGCGCTCCTACTTCAAAATAATTTTCAGAGGCGGCCAATTTCTTAAAACCGGCGGGCATTTAGCGCTCCTTTTTTGAACGGCGTCAAAATAAGTTTCTAATAGCATCCTGGTCTTGCCTGAAAATAGTATTTTTGAATAAATATCTGTCCCGATTTTCGAGACTAACGCAGTCAAAAAAGCGCCGCCGGTATGAAGGAACCAGGACGTCAAAACGGACGTTATAAGTAGTCGCCGAATAACATCGAATAACAACAAAACGCAATGAAATCAAACGCGCCAACTTTACGGGTAAACGCTCGCCTTTATCCGCTGATATTAATAGTTCTCTCTTTTTGGGCAAACGCTGTAACAGCGCAATCTGCTCATCCTGAAACGCGGCCTCGCATGGTCATTACCGCGGATCCGGAACTCGACGATAATAATTCGCTGATCCGTTTTTTACTGTATAGCTGCGACGTCGAAGTCGAGGGACTGATCTATGCGAGCAGCGGTTTCCATTGGAAAGGAGACGGGAAAGGAACCCGTTGGTATGTGCCTGGACGGGAATATGCGCGGTTCGGTTTGGATACCTGTCCCTGCGAATCGTGGCGCTGGGCGAAGAATGAACGCTTTATTGACGACGACGTCGAAGCGTATGAGAAAATATATCCGAACCTGAAAGCGCATAACCCCGATTACCCGACGCCTGACGCCTTGAAGTCAAAGATACGGTACGGAAATATAGAATTCGACGGCGATATATCTAAAAATTCGGCCGGCTCGGACCTGATTAAATCGCTGATGCTGGACGATCAGACGGGGAAATTGTTTATCACGGCCTGGGGAGGGCAGAGCACGATCGCCCGCGCGCTCAAATCGATCCAAGAGGAATACGGGAACACGACTCAATGGGAAGCGATTAAAAAGAAGATATCGGGTAAAGTCGTTTTGCTGCCATCCGGCGACCAGGACGATACGTACGCTCTATATATTAAACCCAACTGGCCCGATATGGAATACCGTTCATTCAGCGGAGGGCCTAACTATAGCTATGGCGCCCAGTTGCATGCGACGACGGAGGATTCCATGTATTTGACGGCTTCCTGGATGAAAGAAAACGTATCGGATCGCGGGCCGCTCGGCGCGTTGTAACGCGTATGGGGCGACGGGAAACAAATGGTCAAAGGCGACCGCCTGGATTATTTCGGTTTAGCGGGCTATACGAATGAACAATTAAGGAGTATGGGCTATGCCGTATGGATGGCCGTTCAGCAAAAAGGTTCGTAGCTGGGCGAAGGCGACAACTTTACCTTTATGAATATGTTAGGAAACGGGCTGCGCGCTTATGAAGCTGGGGCTTATGGCGGGTGGGGCGGTCGTCAGGAAAGTCAGCGGCAGCCGGACGTTTTTTCTTCGCCGGCAGGCGATACTTCGCAGCAGGCGATGGTCGCCCGAATCAGCGCGCGGGCCGACCGGTTAAAAAACAGGGCGAGCGACTATCCGGATTTCTTTCCCGCCGCCCAGCGGGATTTTGCCGCCCGCCTCCAATGGTCCGTCACGCCGAAATACTCCGGCGCTAATCATGCGCCCGTTGTAAAGATCGAAGGGCCTTTAAACATTGTAGCATCTCCGGGACAAACCATCCGGTTAAACGGCGCCGTTTCAGATGCGGATAAAGACGTCGTTTCCGTCCACTGGTTCCAATTGCAGGTTGGGACGTATCCGGGTAAGATCAGTATTATGAATGTGAACTCTGCGCAGGCAAAAGCGCTGATTCCGAAGGACGCCGTTTCCGGGCAAACGATCCATGTGATTCTTGAGGCGACAGATAATGGTTCGCCGGCGCTTACCAGCTACCAGCGAATAATTATTACCGTAAAATAGTAATAAATTTGCCGGCTGTATTAAAATAGCGATGAAAACGATGATTACTATTAAAAGTAGCTATTAGCTATTAGTTATTAGCCGTTAGCTACGTAGCTTTCAATTCATTGACTATGAAAAAATTATAAAAATAATAACCGCGTTTATTTTTATACGAGTACTTAAATACAGCGATGAAATTCAACCTTCCATTTCTTCAGTCCTTCACCCTGGCGATACTCTTTGTTGGTCTTTATGCTTCTGAACATATTTTCCCCCAGCAAAATACCCCCCTTGACAAAAAACATGATTTTGGAAATGTGCTGATCGGCGCGCTGAATCTGTCCATTGTATTTAGCGGCGGTTATTTTCTGGAGCTATTACTTATTGTTTGTCATGCACATCATTTCGGGGTGTTGAATTTATTTTTTCTTCCCTTCGTACTAAATATTATCCTGCAGGTTATTCTTGCAGACCTCGTCATGTACTGGTGGCACCGGATCAATCATTTATTACCGATACTCTGGCGTTTTCACAGATTTCATCATACCGATCAAAAAATGAACACCACCACAACGCTCAGGTTTCATCCGGTGGAACAGGTGGCGTCATCCATGATGAAATTGGCTCTCTTTCCATTATTGGGCTTCACGACCACGGGCGTACTGGTTTATGGTTTTTTATTTTTCCCTGTCATCCTGGTCCATCATTCCAATATCAAAGTATCGGAGAAAATTGATTCTTTTTACAGGAAAGTCTTTATATCTCCCCTGATGCACCGGATACATCATTCCAAGATAAAAATGGAAACCGATTCAAACTATGGTTCGGTTTTTCCGGTATGGGATATTATTTTTAAAAGTTATGTTAAAAAACCCAGGGGCGGTATTGAATTTGGGGTAGATTGAATCGCGTAAAATCTGAACGCTTCCTATTTTGCAGCCATTTATACCGCGCTCCTTAATGGTTCATTCGTATAGCCCGTTAAACCAAAATAATCCAGGCGGTCGCCTTTGACCATCTGTTTTCCGTCGCCCCATACGCGGGCTATGCCGTATTGATGGCCGTTGCCGGGTAAACGATTTATGTTATTTTCGAGGCGACAGACCAGGGTTTGCCATCGCTTACCAGCTATCAGCGAATACTTATTACCGTAAAATAGTTAGTTCTCCCCTTTAAGACTGTGATAAATAGCTAAAGCATGACCATGTCCTAATGCAAAATCTGCTTTGAGCCAGGCGATCACTTCGCCGGCTTTTATGGCGGGTTTCAACGCTCCATCCTCAAAATAACCTTTGGCAACGGCCAACTCTTTGAAATCGGCGGGCGTTTTGCCCGTCTTTTTTTGGATATTGTCAAAATAAGTCTGTAAGGGTACCATGCTTTATTTTTATAATTGCTGATTACGTTCATTAAAATTGACTGTTCAGTGACAATGAACACTCAAAATAATGAACAAAAATTATTGTTCCAAATTATTTTTGTATTATTTAATCCCGCTTCTCAAACGCTCTATTCACATCCGACTTTTATAACGCTCTTACGGTTTTGATCACCAGGGGATAGTTGTGTTTTCCCAGCGCGTGAACGTGCCTGTCGGGCCGTCCGGGCCGAGCAGCGCAACGCGCACCACCTCGCGGGAGCCATCTTCGACAGACTCCGTACCCGCATATCCATTGAGGTTCGTTTTGGTGAAGCCAGGAGAGACTAAATTGACTTTAATTCCGGTCGATTCCAGTTCCACCATCATGGCCAACGTCATTGCGTTGAGCGCCGTTTTGGACGCTGGGTAAACCGGGCCGAAAAATGCGTGGTACGGGTAGGCAGGATCCGCGTTCACCGCCAGCGATCCGACGCCGCTCGACACGTTGACGATGCGTGCATTCGACGACTCGCGGAGGAGCGGCAGCATCGCCTGGTAAACGGCGAGGACGCCAAATACGTTTGTCTCCCATACCGCGCGTATCTCGTCGAGGGACGCGTTGCTCGCAAGGGTTATCTTAGCATATTCCTGGAGCGACAAAGCGTCTTTTCTCGTATTCGAGATAGCGGCATTGTTGACAAGCAGGTCAAGGCGGCCAAACTCTTTGTGGATGCGCTCTGTTGCGGCGGCGATAGAAGCCCGATCCGTCACGTCGAGTTGGAGCGCGACGGCGCCCGGGCCAATCTCCTTAGCCGCAGCCTCGCCGCGCGCAAAGTGGCGCGAGCCAATCAGCACGGCGAGGCCGTTTGCCACGAGTTCCTTTGCGACCTGAAGGCCAACTCCCTGATTAGCGCCTGTTACAAGAGCGATGCGTTTGTCGTGTTGATTTTCTTTTTTCATGATTTTTCTTTATTAGCATTCTTTCAAAAGTAATATTAAGCGGTATTGGCTAACTATTAAATTGCCGCAGATGATGATCGGCGTGTTTATACGCCATATTGCCCGTCTGTTCTTTCGTCATGGCTCCAAAAAAAGGATGCGTAAAGCCGTCGCTTGAAAAATGCTCGTACCCGGCAATCAGACTGATCCATTTCTTTTTTTCTTCGGTAACGTCAGGGTGGTCCTTTATGATAAAAGAAGGAACCGTAGGCAGGTTTTTTTTCAATGGCCCGTCGCGCATTATGTCTTTTAACGCCATTTTGCCAAACAGCCTGCCAATCAGGGATTGTTTATATTTCTTTTTGCCCTGCGCCATTTCATCCCATTGGCTGCAATGCTTTACCATTTGCGAAACATTCATTTTGCCCCATTGAGCGACGCTATTTTCATCCAGCGAATTAATTCTGTTGATTAATTCCTCCCGGGTTGTTTGATCAAGTACTGATTTCATATTTTATGATTAAATAAATGGATAAAAAAACGCTACTGTAAATTTACCTATTTAATTGATATAATTTTTTGATTTAAGGCCAGGGAGGGCGCCGCTCTAACCTGTTGCGCTCGCTTCGCTCGCGCAAGTAGGGGAGGATATTTTTTGCTTTTGGGGCGGCGGAGCCGCCCCAAAAGCAAAAAATATCTATTCCGGGTTTTCCACTGCGAGGCGCCCAAGCGTTGACAAGTTGAACATATGAACGTTTTATTTAGCTCCTTTATTTATTTATTTCATAATCAACTATTTGCGCCTTAAAGCTGACGGCTGAACGCTTTAGGTTTAACTAAAAATAGCGGCCATTTTTTCCAGGCTTTGTTCTAAGCCGGTTTTCGCAAAGGCGCTAATCGAGGCAAAATTAGCATATTCTGTAACGGTCATTTCTATAAAGCAAATTTTTATTGATTGTTTTTGTCGAAAATATATATTTGAACACAACATCCATAGATTTGGTTAGGTCTGTCAATCGGGTACTGCATAGCTTTGCATCATAAAATAATAAAATTATGAAAATTGTAGTAACCGGTTCTTTAGGGAACATCGGCAAACCGCCCGAGCAGGAGTTAGTAAAAAAAGGTCGTGCGGCAACGGTTGTCGGTAGCAGAGTTGAAAGAACAATTACCATCAAAATAATTATTCAAAAAAGTAAAAGCATGAAAATATTAGTGACGGGCGCTACCGGAAAGCTGGGCGGCGCAGTCGTTGAACAGTTAATGAAAAAGACGCCTGCCGGTCAAATCGCGACGCTTTCCCGAAAAGCCGAAAAAGTAGCGGAAATGCAGTCAAAGGGCCTAAAAGCATATCAGGGCGCTTACGATGATAAAGAATCGCTCGAAAAAGCGATGCAGGGGATTGACAAGGTATTGCTTATTTCAGGCAACGACCAGGGCGATCGTATGCAGCAGCATAAAAACGTAATAGACGCGGCAAAAAAATCGGGCGTTCAACATATTGCCTATACCAGCCGTTCTTTAAGAAACAGGAACACCCTTGCGAATAAATTAATGGCTGAACATTTTTTAACGGAAGACTATATCCGGGAAAGCGGGCTTCCATACACGATTTACCGGAATGCGCTTTATATGGAGGTTCTTCCCTTTTATGTAGGAAAAAAGGTATTTGAATCCGGCTTTTCTCTGCCGGCCGGCGACGGCAAAGCGGCTTTTGCATTAAGTAAAGACATGGGCGAAGCCATTGCAAATAATCTTTTGGAGAACGAAAGCGCCAATAAGATTTACAAGTTTACAGGCGCCGAGGCATATTCATTCTATGACGTCGCCGCAGTTTTAACCGAACTCTCCGGCAAAGAAGTGAAATATACGCCTGTGGATATGCAAACATTCGAGACCAACATGAAGGAAGCGGGAACGCCTGATTTTGTGGCTGGAATAATCGCCAATTTCAATACAGATATAAAAAATGACCAAGAAAGCGAAGTAACCAAGGACCTGGAAATGGCGCTTGGGCGTAAACCCGTCTCACTGAAAGCCGGCGCTAAAATTCTTTTTGGATTTTAATTATTCAGGACAAAGCGATCGAACTGGCGAAGGAAAAATTATCGACCACGGATTTGTATGTTAGTGAAATTGCATACGAACTGGGTTTCGAGTATCCGCAATCCTTTAGCAAATTATTTGAGACCAAAACCAGCCTTTCTCCTTTGGAGTTCAGGCAGTTATTTAATTAATGAGCTAAAAGCTGTTTAAATATTTATTGCACCCAAACCTTATAAATCGCATAACAAACCGCGCCGCCAATGAGCGCCAGCGCAAGCCCGTTCAGCCGCTTTTTCTTCAGAAAGAATAGCATGACCAGACCGCTTAAAGATAGCAGGGTTAGAAATCCGGCCGCTACGTCGATCACCCAACTCCAGGCTTTACCGCTGTCGCGGCCTTTATGTAAATCGTTCAACACCGCAATTAACCCAAGCCGTAGTTCGGTCAGCTTAAATGATCCGTCTTTCCGGCTGATGAATGCGTCCGCGCTATACCCGGGCCCTTTGAAAGAGACCGTGCATTGGTCGCCCTCGATCAGAAAGTCGCTCATATAACCCTTGATTCCATAATTTTTACGGAGCGCCTCCACAATCTCCAGCTTTCTGATTTGAGCAGTATCGGCGGCGGATACCCATTCCGCAGGCACGGAACCTTTAAACTTTTTCTCTACCTGCTTCCCGTCGAACCAATCGGCATGATTTAATGTGATTCCCGTGACGGCGAAAAACAATACGACCAGAAAACTGAACATGGATAGGTAAACGTGCAGCCATCGCGATAATACGGCAACGCTCTTTTTCCAGGCGGCTTTCGGTCTTTTAGCCGCTTCCAAAGCGGGATTTTGCGATGCGGGATTAATTGCCATCTGTTTTCTTGCGGTAGTCCAGCGAAGCCGAACTAATTTCCGTATTACCCGGCAAATCAAAATGCTGCAACTTTTTTGACGAGATTTCCTGGCTCATGAGTTGATGGGTTCCATGCTCGCGCGCCGCTTCAATATAGATGGTGTAGGCGCCCTGTTCGACCAGGTTTCCTTTATCGTCTTTACCGTCCCATTTCAACAGGTATTTTCCGGAACGCCTCGTAGCGCTGGTCGTTGAGCTGACGTTGGGGTTGGCGGCTGAGAATTGATCGTAATAAGCGTTGTACCATGCGGGTATTTCATCAAGCCATCGGGGTTTATTATACCACAAAGCGATTTGCCTGACCGGTTTTTTATTGGCGTCGACGACCCAGACCGCTACGAAAGGGCGATGTACCCGCATGCCTTCGATGGACGCCAATTCGAGGTTAACGGCCACTTCATAATTTGGATCCCAAAGTTTTTCTTTTGGAGCCAACTGCGCACTTTTGACGGCGATCTTTTCTATCGGGCGTACGGCTTTTTTCCAGCCGCTGCTTTCAATTTGTTTACCGTCGGCGGTGATCAGCATGTATTCGGCGTCCGGGACGGTTGCTACCAGGCGTTTGCCTTCTTCGGGACTTACGACGCTCAGGGCGGTAGCCAGCGCGCCGGCGTCGGTGGAGACGTCGGCAATGACCGTGGAACTGATCACGCCGCATGCCGGTATACCCGTTCGAGGGTCGACAATATGGGAGTACCATTTGCCGCCGATCTGTTCGCCGCGTCGGTAATTACCGCTGGTAGCTATTGTTTTATCGCTGATCTGAACCTGCGCAACCGGCGGATCATTTTCGGCGTCTGCCCTTGGGTTGCTCACCTGGATTTGCTCGGTATGGTCGCCGCGAACCAGTATATCGCCGCCGATATTAATAACCAGGCCTTTCACGCCCTGAATCGGCAGGGCCGCGTTTGCCGCCTTGTTCATGATATAGCTTTTTGCAAACGTGTTCAGGATCAAAGCGGCATCGCTGACTCGTTGGGCGGTGTGGTTTTCCTCGTTTAGTATATAATGCCGCTCCTTCACCAAATTTACCGCGCGACTGATTTCTTCCGCCGACGGCGTCCGCTTCTGTTTGGCGGCTTCGCGCCATACCTTGCTGATCGTTTCAGCGGCGGCGTCCAGCGCTCCGCCGCTTTTAACGCGCCACTGTTCGAAAAGCGAGAGCGTTTCGTACAATTCCGGCGAGACCGCAACCGGTTTTTTGTCCGACCTCATCCACCGGCTAAATTCGCTGTTCGGGTCGTAACCGCTTAGTATTTTATTCAGCCGGTCTATTTCTTTAAAGGCAGCCTCTTCCGCTTTTGCAGCCTGCTCTTCCGAAATCGCGTCGGTCTTTATTTCAAACGAAGTGCCCAACACATTCTCGTAGTTGGATATATAGGGTTTTGGGTCGCCGCTTTTGGGTAATGCGGCGGCGGATAAGGCGATTGTGATCGCTAAAGCGACCGGCCACTTTTTAAATGTTTGCATATTATTGCTTTACAGGTTTTACAATTCAGTAAATAAGCTTTTTTACAATTCGACAAGTGATACTGATTATTTAGAAGCCATTCTTTTTATTTTCTTGCCTTTTCCTCAAAATTTTTTCGGCAAATTGGACGAGCGTATAACGTATGATAGAAGAGGTCTTACGTCTTGAAAACCTTTGATCAGACGAATAGGTTAATAGAGAGAATAGGCAAATTGTTAACGGGCAATCTAAAAGTTTTATTTTTAATACATTCGTAAAAAGACTGTATCTAAACATTTGAACGCAACCACCCTACATTTGGTTAGGAAGGTTTAAACGTATATTTTATAATTAGTATAACAGAAATTATCAAAAATGAAAGCTGTTAAATATAGTCTAAGCAAATTAATTGCGGTACAGATAGTATGGTTAGCATGGTTATTCACGGCGCCCGGGTGCGCCGCCCAGTCTACTCCTCCGCGTACGTTGCTTGCACTTTCGAAAGGCGACCATGTTTTGGCGATCATAGATCCGGTTACGCTAAAGGTTATCGCGCGGGTACCGGTCGGTTCTGATCCGCATGAAGTTGTTGCGTCGTCCGACGGAAAGACGGCCTACGTCACGATCTACGGCGGCGGCAGTTTGCACGAGCTGAATGTGATTGACCTCGTTGGACAAAAACCTTTACCTACTTTAGATACCCGGCCTTTGATGGGGCCGCATGGTATCGCATTTGTCAACGATAAGGTGTGGTTCTCCGCAGAGGGTACAAAAACCGTTGGCAGGTATGATCCGGCAACCGGCAAATTCGATTGGGTGATGGGAACCGGCCAGGACCGAACGCATATGATTTATGTAAGCGCCGATGGGAAAAAGGGGTATGCCACCAATGTGTCGTCAGGAACGGTCAGCATTTTGACGGATAGCCTACTCAAACCCCAACCTGGTCCAAACGGCTTTGCGCCGCCGCCGCACATGGATTGGGTACAGACTCTTATTCCAGTTTCCAAAGGTTCCGAAGGATTCGACGTATCGCCCGACGGCAAAGAATTATGGACAGCCAGCCGCCTCAGACGACGGAACCATTGCCATCATTGATTTGGCGGGCATGAAACTCGCCGGTAAAATTGACGCCCACGTCGTATGCGCTCGACTTAATAGCTCAATCCAAATCCGAATTTGTACAGCGGGTCTTTGGAATCATAAGGCAGATCCTCCTTTTGGTTACGGACGGCGTCCATCGATGATGGCAGTTCGATCGGCAGGCGTCCCTGCGGTTTATATTTTCCAAAGATCACTTCCAGCAGCGCGGCGTCGCTTGCCCCGAAGTTAGCTATGAGCGCCTTAGCGTTTTGGCTGATCTCCGGGATCACCGCCGGACGGTCTACATAAATATCGACTACGGTAGGGACGGTTTTTTCTAAAGTAAGAATATCCTCCAGTTGTTTACTTTTAAAATCAAGGTCGCCAAAGTGAAATAAAGAGGCTATAAAATTGCCTTTCGTTTCCGGGATAGGATAGTTTGGAGTTTGCAGTCTGATGATCGCTATATCGGCCTGTTTCGGATCTTTTACGATTTCGCCGTAAGCCGCCGCGACTTTTGGATCAATATTTTTAACATAAATTTTCAGCTTGTTGGGGGCCAATGGCAGGATATGGTTTTCGTTTTTTAACAGGGTGAGCGACCTGCGCATAGCGTCTTTCCCCGCTTCCATAAATTCGGGGTTTCCCACTATGTTCGCCGCTTTTTTTTCATCTACAAATGGATTGTCAAAGAGGCCCAACTGAAACTTTAATCGTAGCAGCCTTACTACCGAAGTATCGACCCGGCGCTCGCTTATTTTTCCTTCTTTCACCAGTTTTACGACCAATTCCTGAATCATTTCGCCGCCAAACTGGTCGACGCCTGCGTCGATGATTTTTTTTACGCGGTCTTCTGCGCTCAGGTTTTCGACCCCCCAGGCTCTTGCGACAAAATTGATTGGCCCCATTTTGGTATCGGTGACCAGGCCCCAGTCGGTACAGACCACGCCGTTATAATGGTATTTTTTACGCAAAAGATCGGTAATAATCGATTTATTGTAAGAAAAGCCCACTTCCTGGACGTCTTTTTGCCCCATTGGAACGCCATAATAAGGCATGATGGCCGCCGTCCCGGCTTTGAAAGCGGCTTCGAACGGGATAAGGTGATAGTTAAAATTATTCCCGGGATAAACCTGTCCTTTTTGAAAGTCAAAATGGGGATCGAGGCCTTCTTTTTGAGGGCCTCCACCGGGAAAATGCTTGGTCATCATGGCCACGCTGTTAGTCCCTAGCTTTTCGCCCTGATAGCCTTTAATATAAGACGCCGCCATACGGGCCGACAAGGTTGCGTCCTCGCCAAATGTACCGGAAATGCGCGGCCAGCGCGGTTCGGTGGCTAAATCAACCTGCGGGTGCAAACCTTGCCGGATACCCACCGCCAGGTATTCTTGTCGAGAGACGTTCGCAAATTTCTCCGTTAGCTGATCGTCGCCAATGGCGGCCAATCCTAAGGGATCGGGCCACATGGAAAAAGTTTTGGCCGACATGGCAAAAATACCGGCCCCGGCCTGATTCCGCGGATCAGAGGCGATGGTCAGCGGAATACCCAGCCGCGTTTTTTCGGCGTATTGTTGCATCCGGTTATACCAGATCGCCAAAGTATCGGGCGCGGGCGCGCTAAAAAGATTGAAATGGGTAATATGATGTTTATCCATTTCGGTCATCCCGACCGGTGAAATACTGGACAGCATATCGGTAGCCGGATGTTCCTCAATGGAACCGTCTTTATTCACCCTGACCGGCGAATAAAACATCATCCCGGCCTTTTCTTCCAGCGTCATTTGGCTTAAAAGATCCTTCACCCGCTTTTCTACGGGTTGCTTAGCATCTTCGTATATATCCAGTTTTCCATTTTTATTTAGGTCGCGGTAGGTCGCGTTTCCCGCCGAACGTAGAAAGCCAGATTTTAAAATTACCAGCGGTAGCGGTTTGCTTTCGACCCCGCCCATATTGAAAGCGGCGACGGCCAGTAGCGCTCCGGCGCCAGACGCGTAAAAAAACGATTTATTTAATCTCATAAGAAACGATTTATAAATTTGGCGAACGCAATAAATTAAGAACGGCTAATGTACAAAGAAAACTTTTTCCTTTCATATTTAATTGCCGTCCATAAAAACTGGCAAGGCAAAGGAACCGGTTCGGAAATAATGATCTTCCTTGAGGATCTGTTAAGGGAAAATGCGGGTAGAATTTTAATTGTAGAAACTTCAGGTTTGGCGGAATTTGAACTGACCAGACATTTTTATGATAAATGTAATTATCAACGGGCGGCGGTAATCCGGGAATTTTATCAGGAAGGGGAAGATAAAGTGGTGTTTTGGAAAAAACTAACGGTTTAGCGTTTTAAAGGCTGGGCGCTTGCCGAACGCTGAAAATACTCGTTCAGGAAAGAGGCTGAGTTTTGATCTCTCCTATTTAATATGAGCGGCCGGCATTTTTCCCATGAAGCTTTCCCCTTTATCAATCTTATTGATTTAATACGCTAAAATTCTTAGATTCATTCTTCACTTTAGGAATACCGGATTTTTTAATCCCTAAACTACCCAGCGCGTCCTTAGAAATATATATCGCGGATTTGTCTTTGACGCCAATTCCATAAGCGCCAATATGTATATTTTCCAGAACGGCATTCGATAGAAGCACCCCCGCCTGCTCCTTTTTAGTGATAATGCTAACGGCATTGGATAAACTGTTTTCGATGCGTAATCCGCTCATTTCGATTCCTGAAATGCTTCTTTTATCGACGGCGATCTCCACGGCGGCGCGCCAGTCCCACTCATGGTCGAAACCGCCGCTTGTTTTGATAAGACAGTCTTTCACGACCGTCGTACCGCTGAAATTATTATTGACAGTCTTGTCGTCGCTGACTGTGGGGAAGGTAGTACTGATTAGAACTGCGGAACCCTGGGAAATATCGGAAAAAGAGCAGTTTTTGATCTCGTTGCTTTCGCCTCCATAAATAGCGGCGCCGTTCGCTAAGAATGGAAGTTGAGCCGTACAATGACTGACGACGTTTTGACCCGGCGCATAAAGTTGTTTCATAAATACGGCCGGCCAGATGGCAAAGCAATCGTCCCCGGTACCTCGCGCGGTACAATTTTCGATGGTTGACCGGGTCATGCCGACGCAAAAATTAATACCGTCTGCAATGGTATTCCGCATGCGACAACCGGCAATCTTTAAATTCTTCGAGTTTTCGATCCACATACCCACTTTCGTGTGTTCTATCCATATACGTGAAATCGTAGAATTCGTCCCAAAAGAACCGACAATCCCGTCGTTGGGTTCGTTGTCGTTCCTGTAATCCAGTTTTCCGACAATGGAGAAATCTGAAAGATGGATAGCGCTTCCGTTCCCTTTTAGCCTAACCCGTCGATTGGCGTCGGTATAAAGCGTTGCATCGCCGACGAGGGTCGAATACCACATTCCGGCGCCTTGAATGGTCGTATTTTCCGGCAGAAGAAGATCGCCGGTAATTTTAAAAGTCCCGGCTGGAATCCAGACGCTTTTTCCCGTTTCCGACGCTTGGGCTATGCATTTTCTGAATGCGTCTGTATAATCGCCGGAAAAGTTATTCCCCAGGAAACTTTTGTCGGTAACCGGCAGAGAATTAGCCGGCGCTTTCAATGAAGGCGCTATATTCTCCAAATCGACCAAATCAATGATACAATATTCGGCGTCGTGTCCTTCGCTATCGTCGCGTTTTATCCGAACGACGTCGCCTTTGCCTATTTGCAGATCGGCGATCCTGATTTCGTCGTAAAAATTCCGGGTTTCTCCAGCGGCGGGGTCGTTCGTGAAAGGATATTTTCCATACAAATAGCAGAAGCGGGACGAAACTTTTTGGCGTTGTAGAAGGCTTCCGTTCTTATATATTCCAAGCGTCGCGCTCAGGCCGCCGCCCTCCTTTTTGTCGGGGAGGCTAAACCTGATAACCATAACATTGGCGCTTATCGGAGCATTAAATTCAACAAATTGTCCGTGGCCGAGTTTTACGCATTTTTGGCCTGACGATTCGGTTTCCACCTGGTATGGATCGTATTTTGGACCCATGACGGTTCCGGTCGTTTTCATATTTTCCGCCTCCAACGTCGTCCAGGGAATAGTAGCGCCGTATTTTTGTTGAGCCGGACAAATGAAAGCGCTAAAGGCTATAATAATAATGACGCCGCTATACTTGATAACCATGATTTTATAAAATTTAACAAAATGCCTGACAAAAATAGTACGATACAGCGCCTTTTGTGTCATGTACTTTGAAAAAATGTAAAAAAATTTGCGTAGCCCAATAACTACACATTTATTTGTAGTCAAATAGCTACATAATGAATCCTAAAGTTGATTTTTATTTTAGTAAAGCCAAAAACTGGCAGGAAGAACTGGAGAAACTAAGAATGATTGTTCTCGACTGCGGGCTGACGGAAGAATTGAAATGGGGCGTTCCTTGTTATACGTTTCAGGGAAGCAACATCGTTTTAATACATGTGTTTAAAGAATATTGCGCGATTTTGTTTTTCAAAGGCGCTTTGTTAAATGACGCGCGCGGCATACTGATCCAACAAACGGAGCATGTACAGTCGGCGCGCCAGATTCGGTTCCTTAGTATTCAGGAAATAGTCAAGATGGAACCCATCGTTAGAGCCTATATTTATGAAGCCGTTGAAGTAGAAAAAGCCGGTTTGAAAGTTGATTTTAAAGAAACTACAGACTTTGTCGTTCCCGGAGAATTTCAAAAGAAACTGGATGAAAACCCCGGCCTGAAAGCCGCTTTTGAAGCATTGACGCCCGGGCGGCAAAAAGGGTACCTTCTATATTTTTCAGCGCCCAAACAATCCAAAACCCGGGAGTCGAGGGTCGAAAAATGTATAGAGCAAATTCTCAATGGAGAGGGATTAAATGACCGGTAAATTTGATGGAAAACTAAAAATCAATAAGTTACGAAAAAAATATGTCTATATTCGGCTTACCTTTTAATGAGATTATAAATTAACTCACCAATTAAATTATTACTATGATACGGATTATGATATGCTTCCTCTTAATTGGCATGGCTGCCAGTAGCGACGCACAAAGCGCTGAGAAAGAAAAAGTAGTCAAGGCCTACTATTCGGGTTTTGAAAGCAAGGACTGGAACTCAGTAGCAGCCCAGTTTGCCGACGGCTTCACTTTCACTAGTCCCAACAACGACGACCATCTTTCCATAGACCAATTCAAAGATAAATGTTGGGGAACAGCCAAATTTATTAAAAAGGTTAACTATATCAAAATGGCGGAAAACGGCGACGACCTGATGCTGCTGGTTCAGATAATTACTGTAGACGGCACAATCGTCCGTAACGTTGACGTCTTTAGCTTTAATAGTGCGGGGAAGATCAAATCCATTGAAGTGTTTTTTGGAGCCGGCTCAAAATATCCAGGCAACAAGGAATAAAAAATACAGTATTGTTCTTCGTCTTTTACACCCTTCACCGCGTCTCTTGCATTAAGTTTCCAACCGGTTTCTTTGTTAAAAACCTGTTCTTTAACCACGCTCTTGTCGGTTCGTCGTATAGTTTGAGCGCAAAATATGCCAGCAATATAAAAAAGAGGAGCAGTCCGGCTGCAATAGGAAATATTTGCGTCGGCGCGGGTTTCTGTATGGCGATCCATTCTGTATAAATATAAATAAATGGATAATGCAGGATATAAATAGGGTAGGAGATTGCGCCGGAAAAGTTGCATATTTTGGCCCAGCGTCCGCTAATTTGTCCGCCGGCGCCCATCGCGATAATGATTGGGAAGGCGACGATAATTACCGCAGCTTCGTAGAATCCGTTAAACGAATAGGTGGGGAAACAAAACAAGCCAATCAGCGCCAGCGAGCAAACTACATAAGCCATGGGTATCCGGATGAGTTGGCCGGTACGAAACAATAGCAAACCGCCGAAGAACGGGAACATCATACGGACGACGGCAATCCAGAAAGTATCATAGCCCCAGCCGGTGGCCAGGTCTTTATGCCAGACAGATACGCCGGTCAGTACCGCTCCGCTCACAATGACGAGCGCCCATAGGACGATCTTGCTCATTTTCTGTCCAAAAACGGCGTAGATCAGGTTGGCGATATATTCCTGGAGCAGCGACCACAACGGGCCGTTTAGCGAGTGCGTTTCGCCCCATCCCCGAATATCCGGATGAGGAAACAGCGTAAACCCGATCAACATGACGCCGATCAATTTCAACAGGCTAGCCTGCTGATTTGTACTTGAAAAAGGGTCAAACCAAAAAGCAATGGCGCCGACTATGATCGATAATACGACCAGCGGATGCAATCGCACCACCCGGATTTTAAAAAAATCCGTCATGCTCATACGGCCCCAGCGGTCGTCGTAAGCATAGCCGACTACAAAGCCGGACAACATAAAAAAGAAATCCACGGCAAGATAGCCGTGGTGCATCGGGTGGTTACCCATCACCGGAAAATAGCCTTCCAACAAGTGGAATATAACCACTAAAAGCGCGGCGGTTCCGCGCAGCCCGTCGAGGATGGGATAGTGCGGTTTCATCAAATAGCCTGGCTAAATAAATTGTATAAAAGTTGGTTTATGTAAAGTTTCAATGTAGAAATTTTATAGAATAAAAGTTATTCGGAGCGTATATACTTTCTTCCGATTTTTGCTAAAAGCAAAGGTAAATATAAAATTATAGTAATTAGGTATTTGTGGTCATAGATCGAAGTCCTACAAACATAATATGAGTCCTTTCAAACCTTAGCATATTAATTTATCAAAAAAGAGCATATTTTTAAGCGAAAATGAAATACTATGTATATTTGTAGGATACCTATTTAATTATACGCGCTTATGAAAAGCCGTAAAAGCGTTCCAGGAATTTTTTATTACTGTGCAAAATTTAAATATGAATATTAAGATTATTTCTACTGGATTTACCTTTGTCCTAGCCTTCTGCTTTACTTTCTTTAAGCCCGAAGACGCCCCCGTCCATTTGAACGGTTCCTGGCGGTTGGCTTCCGGCGCTACCATCACGAAGGGCGTCACGGAAACGACGGATTATAGTAAAAACACGCGAATGATTAAGATCATCAACGACAGTCATTTTGCTTTTCTGAAACACGACCTGAATAGTCCGAAGGATTCGACCAATCATTTTGACGCAGGCGGCGGAAGTTATACTCTAAAAGGTAATCAATATACCGAACATTTGGATTATTACAACGACAAAAACTGGGAGGGCAAAGCGTTTAATTTTACCTTGAGCATGAGCGGCGATACTTTAATTCAGCAGGGGCTGGAAAAAGTGGAAAGCGAAGGAATTGACCGGATTATTATTGAAAAGTATATCCGGGTGAAATAAAGAGAGTTCATTGATATTGTTTAGCTTTGAGGTTATGAATAACCAGTTAATCTCTCTGTAATAATATTCTTATGAAGTGTAATATTTTAACCGCGATCTGTTTGTCGTTTTCCTTGTCCCTTTCTTTCGCTCAATCGGCCAAAACCTACGAGGTCAAATCTCCCGACGGAAAGATCCGTATGAACATGACCATTGGCGCCACTATCAGTTGGTCGGTCAAACATGAAAATACGGAAGCGATCGCTCCGTCAGAAATATCGATCAGTTTAGCGGGCGGCGAAGTTTTGGGTAAGGATCCGCAAGTAGTAAGCGCTAAGACCGCCGGCGCCGACGAAATTATTATGACGCCCATTTATAAAAAATCGCAGGTACGCGATCATTATAACCAGTTGATGCTAACCTTTAAAGGCGCTTACGGCGTCATTGCGCGGGCTTATAACGACGGCGTCGCTTACCGATTTTTTACGCAACGGAAGGGCGAACTCACGATCATGGACGAGGAGGCCAATTTTAATTTTGCGAGCGACGCTCCGGCTTTTTTGCCCTTTGTCAACGATTACCGCAATAAGGATAAATACACCACTTCCTACGAAGCACATTACGCGAACGTCCGGCTTTCCGCAGTAGTGAAGGATTCCCTGGCATTTTTGCCGGTATTGGCCGACGTCGGCGATCAGAAAAAAGCGGTGATCCTGGAAGCTGACCTGGAAGATTACCCCGGCATGTACCTGACCTCCGACGGGCAAAACAAGCAGAGGCTTCATGGCGTATTTGCAAAATATCCGACCAACGAAGCGATTGGCGGTTTTCATAACATTAATTACGTGGTCAACGGGCGGGCGGATTACATCGCAAAAACGGCCGGAACGCGCAGTTTCCCCTGGCGCGTGGTGGTGGTCAGCGCCGCCGATAAAGAGTTGGCCGATAACGATATGATGCAAAAACTGGGCGCGCCGTCGCGCGTAACGGATTATTCCTGGATAAAACCCGGCAAAGTGGCGTGGGACTGGTGGAACGGCTGGAACATATCGCATGTGGATTTTAAGGCGGGGATCAATGTGCCGACCTATAAATATTATATTGATTTTGCCGCTAATAACAAGCTGGAATACATCATTATCGACGAAGGATGGTCGGAGGACGATAACGATCTGAGCCGCGTCAAACTGGACGTACAGCAGATCGCCGACTATGGCAAACAACACAATGTAGGCGTTATATTGTGGTCGACTTGGAACGCCATACATGCAAACACGGACGCGCTGATGAGTAAATTTGCTCAAATGGGCATAAAAGGTT
>JBBRMZ010000031.1:0-28261 GCA_038230555.1 Chitinophagales bacterium | reverse complement strand
CTTTTTTGCGCGGGCGGTTTACGGTAAGATTTGGATAAAGACTGATCCATGCCTCCAGTTGATCGCGTTCTAAATAAAAAGCGGCAATTGCATCAACCGCTTTTTCTATATTTTCCGGCGTAAACCAGGGATTTGCTAATTCACTTTGCCGAACCGCCTGTTGGAAATTTTCATCAAACGGACGGCGTAAATAGTCGCCCAGATAAACGAGCGCGTCGATTCTTTCGGATAGATTCATAGCTTTTTATTAGATCAACTCTTTCCGGGATTGAACGTATCCGCGCCATTTCTCCAATACTTCTGAAAAATCAGCCGGAAGTTCGGAATCGAACTGCATCCATTCTTTGGTGGTCGGGTGGACAAAACCCAGAGTTTTAGCGTGTAGCGCCTGGCGCGGCATGATCTTGAAACAGTTCATCACGAACTGTTTATATTTGGTAAAAACCGTGCCTTTGACAATATCCGTGCCGCCGTACCGGTCGTCCTGAAAAAGCGGGCATCCGATATGCTCCATGTGTACGCGGATCTGGTGGGTGCGTCCGGTTTCCAGGTTGCATTCTACCAGGCTCACGTAATATAAGGCTTCCAACGTTTTATAATGCGTAATGGCGAGTTTGCCCATATCGCCTTCCGGGAAAACGTCGAACTTCATCCGGTCGTTCAGGTGACGGGCAATATGGCCGGTGATGGTTCCCTCCAACGGATCCGGCTGACTCCAGACCAGCGCCCAATACGTCCGTTGAATGGTATGATCGAAAAACTGTTTTGCCAGGTAAGTCATGGCGTATTCGTTTTTAGCGACCACCATCAACCCGCTTGTGTCTTTATCGATCCGGTGCACCAGTCCAGGACGGTTGGGATGATTCCCTTCTTTGACCGGTAATTCCTTCTCTTTAAAATACCAGGCCAGGGCATTCACGAGCGTCCCGCTGTGGTTGCCTATGCCGGGATGAACTACAATACCGGGACTTTTATTAATGATCATTACATCATCGTCTTCATAGACCACATTCAGCGGAATATCTTGCGGGTCTACTTTTTCTTCGTAAGGCGCGTAAGGGAACGTGATGGAAATACTCTGGTTGGGACGGACGCGGTAATTGGGTTTGATCTCTTGGTTGTCGACCAAAATAGAGCCGGCGCGGATCGCGTTCTGTACTTTATTGCGCGAAACGTGCTCGATGCGGTCCATCAGGAATTTATCGATCCGTATCTGGCTTTGTTTCTTATCGGTGGTGATGATTCTATGCTCAAACAGGTCGTCCTGGCCCTGTTTTTCGTCCGTGTTTTCGCCTGAATTTTCATATAAGCTTTCAGCCAGGACGACTTCAATATCTTCGGTCATTATCTTTCAGTTAAAACTGCAAAATTACGCTTTTTTAAGCGTTTTTATGCGCGTTCCTTTTTGAAGCAGCCGATAAATACATAGAATTCGTCCTTTTAACCTTCGATCGGGAATAATCTCAACTGGACGCCTTCCAAGGGTTGTTCTTTTGTCAAGTTGGAAACAGTGGCTCCCAATAAACGGACTTTGCCCATCATCGATATATTCTGATCCAGCAGGTCAAAAATGGCGGTTTTCAAGGCCTCTGGCGTATTGATTTCGTGCAAAAATGTTTTAGAGCGCGTTAAAATCTGGAACGTATCCAGGCGAATTTTCAGCGTAACCGTTCTCCCAAAATTATCTTTCTGACGCATATATTCATATACCTTTTCCGTAATAGGAGTCAGCCGCTTTTTCATTTCATCCGGATCGTCAATATCCTCCGAAAAAGTTTCTTCAGCCCCGATGGATTTGCGGATGCGCGACGGGTTCACCGGTCTATTATCCTCAGCGCGGACGATCTGATAATAATGCCGCCCGGCTTTCCCAAAACGCAGCATAAGCTCGTTTTCTTCCAACAGTTTTAAATCCGCGCCGCTGGTAATCCCCGACCGCCGCATTTTTTCGGCGGTTACTTTTCCGATGCTGTGAAATTTTTCTATAGGGAGCGCGTCTAAGAAAACAGGCGCTTCTTTTGGGGTAATCACTTTAATCCCGTTGGGTTTATTAACGTCTGAAGCAACCTTAGCCAAAAATTTGGTAAAAGACACGCCTGCCGAAGCCGTCAGTTGAGTGGTTTGGAAGATTTTGACCCTGATTTCCTCCGCAATTTTGGTCGCGGACGCTATCCCGGGTTTATTTTCCGTAACGTCGAGATAGGCCTCGTCCAATGAAAGCGGCTCTACGAGGTCGGTGTATTCAGAAAAAATTTCCCGGATTTGCCGGGAGACCTCGCGGTAGGTATCAAAATTGCCGCGCACGAAAATCAGCTGTGGACATAAGCGCGCCGCTACCGAGCCGGGCATTGCAGAACGCACGCCATATTTGCGCGCCTCATAGCTGGCTGCCGCCACTACGCCCCTTCTGCCCGACCCGCCCACGGCGACAGGCTTGCCGCGAAGTTCGGGATGGTCTCTTTGTTCCACGGACGCATAGAAAGCGTCCATGTCTATATGAATGATCTTGCGCATTGGCCGCGCCGAAAGGATTTTATGATAACCGGCCAACAAAGTTAATAGATAAAATAGAAGAACTACAAATAGGATAATTTTTAATAAGCGGCGGGAAGAAAGCGAATAACGACGTAAGATATTTGGTTTAAATACCTTACGCCATAAACGCAAAGAAAAAAAGGTTCATTCGGTTATTTCAGGATTATACAGCGTATTAGCCCGAAGGATGAAACAGGCGGTTTTTCACCCTGCTCCAATTAATCACGCAGTCACTGAAATCTTAACAGGGATTTTGTTATTATTTAAAAAATTCCGAAGAAAAAATAAACCGCTTAATAAAAGCCCGAGAATCGCAGACGCCCAGATCATTTTTTTCCTGCCCGCGTTTTCAAAAATTAAAGGATCGGCGTCGCCCGACAAAACAAAGGTCGCCCAGTAAAAAGGAGAAGATTCTTTATCCATTTTAGCGTTATACATAAAATCTACCTTAGCTTTTTGAAGCGCTTCATCTTTCGCCATGCCGGATTTTAAGTTTTTATAAAAGTCGATCATAATTTCTTTCGTTTGTTCGTCCGGCGCTTTCCATAAACTCATGACGGTAGACCGGACGCCCGCCTGCTGGAAGGCCCGCGCCAGGCTCATGACCCCTTCTCCTTTACTCCATTTTCCAAAACCGGTGTTGCAGGCGCTCAATACCGCCATATCCGCGTTTAGGGATAAAGCGCTGAGTTCCGCCATGGTTAGGTCGCCCGCGCCTTTTTTTTTGTCATTGTCGGGCAGTGTAAAGAGCAGCCGCGAATCGGCGGGATCGCGCTCGTTAGCCACCGCGTGCATCGCCAGGTGCAATATTTTATAATGTTCCGCCTGTTGTTTGAAAGTGGTTTCCGTCGCGTTTTCGTCTGAATAAATTTTTCCATGTAAAAGTGCGCCTACTTCTTGCGCTTCCTTTTTAGCGTTCGGCAGATCGTAAGCGCCGTCGCGCGACAAAGCTTCCCGCAGGACGTATTTCCCTCCGACGGTATCGCGCGGCCTGTAGGCTGGGGCGAAAGCGGCGAAGTCGCTACTCGCCGACGTCGGGCGCCGCGTTGTCTGCTCCAATAACAAATTGGCCGAAGGCGCGTAACTGACGGCGTATTTCCTGATTAAGAAATCGGCGCCTTTCAGCGAAAAACCGATCGAAGGCGCGAAAGCGGGAGGACGTTGAAGGAGCGATTCAAAAGCGACGTAATTAAGCGAACCGTCAGGTATTATAATTAATCGATGAACGTTTACGGCAAGCGGAGATAATAAACTATCCAACAATAACTTATAAAAGGAATAAGACAAAGACGCGAACGCTTCATTGTTTTGCTGAATGGCCGATTCCCGCATTATCGTTAACATTTGCTCAAAATCCGGGGATTTAGGAATTTTATGAACTGATATATCATTCGCGGTGATCCCGAAGGCATAAACGGCGCTATCGCCGACGAAATATTCGATCAGCGCCGAGCGTCCGTCTTTTAATAAATTTCGTTGTATATCCGGTACGGATGTTTTTTGAACGACGGTAAACGCTTTTATTTTTTCAACGACATTTCTTTTACGGCTTAGTAAATGTTGTAGCGCCTCGGCGTCTTTAGACGAGCTTAGGTCGGCCTCCAGTTGGCTGACCGCTTTGCGCTCTTTTTGCAGCGAATCTGGCAGCCTGCTGTTTAGCCGGACATTGTCGAACAGGATCATGCTTTTGCTTTGCTCGGCGAAGTCAAAAGCGGCGTTCAGGTATTTCTTGTCTTTTTCTCTTTGATACAGGATTAAACACAAACTAATCGCTTTTTCAAAAGAAGGTTTTGCATTTTCGGCTAAGTCCAGTTTCGCCGGTTCGCCGATGTAATTTGCGCGGGCGTCCGTTAAGACGGCAGGAAGAGAGTCAAAAATGATCTTCGCTTTTATATATCCGTTCATATCGACTTTCTGATCATAAAGCGCCATATAAGCAGAGGCCTGATCGGTCATGATAGAAGGCAGGTTATCGCGGTCGTTTTTTAGGTCTGAATTCAAAGTCGGATCATCGCCATATTTAGTCAGCATTGCTATTGCCGAATCCTGATCTGCAATAGCCGCCGTAAAATTTTTTGCCGCTAATCGCGTTTCACTCCGATTAGTGAAATATTTTTCTTTTAAGGCCGCTAAAAACGGCGAAAGTTCCCCCTTATATGCAATTAACTTTAGGCCTTTAGTAAGCGTTTGTTCCGAAGCCGCAAACTTGTTCTGAAAGCGATCATTTATTCCTAAACCCATCATAGCGGCTGAAATTCGATTGGTATCCTTTAAAGATTCAGAAAGGCGAACCGCATGGAGATAACTTTTTTCAGCGCCATTATATTGACCCTGGGCTTTTAGCGTATTAGCTAAAAATAAATAACCCGTTTCCAGGATTACAGAATCATGTTTATTGACGGTTCTTTCTGGTTCTAAAATTTCGATTCCTTTTCGAGCGCGCTGAATGGATTGAACGTATTTTTTTTCTGTTTTCAAACATGCGCTTAATTGAAAATAAGCGTCGGCAAGGCCTGCTTTGGTTAAATAATGCGACGCCAGTTGAAGCGCTTGATTATAAAGCCCTTCAGCAGAGGCAGGTTCGTTAATATCCTTGTAACATTTTGCCATTCCCAATAAATCCTGCATTTTCCATTTCATGGAAAAAGAGTCCGTCGAGATTATATTTATGGAATCATAATAAGTAAGCGCGCTTTTAAAATCATAGGTTTCTCTAAAAGTAAGGGCCGTATTCCTGAATAAACGGCAAATAATATCGTCCGTTTTTGGTAAACTGCGGGCGCCATATTGCAATCCTTTCATATAGTAATAACGCGCTGCCAGGTTATTATTAATTTGAAAAAAGGCGTTTCCTTCTAACCTACAAACCCATGCAACAAGAGAATCATGGCGCTTATCAAAATTTTTATCTGCCAATTCAAAAGCGCCTTTTAACTGTCCGGCTACCCTGGCCGTATCAAAAGAGTTATCTTTTAAAACGATCTCGAGCTGCTCCATAGACTGTTCTAAAAGGGGGTTTTTCTGCGGAGAACGCTGTAATCCGCAGAAATTAAAAACAATCCCAAAGGACATTAAAAAAAGTAGTCTCATGATACGTTAATGCTGCTAAGAGGCTCCGTCCGTAAAATCCATTAGATAAAATCTTTCATCTTTAACTGTGGGATAAAAAGTTACAAAGGAGAATGAATAATTTGACGGTGGTTCAATAACAATAGCGGTTTTTCGCCGGCTATATGCAGCTTTGCTTTTTTATGGTCGCAATGTTTCAATATATGCGTTTTAATTTCAGCAGCCGACGCCTTAGGATATAATCCCCATAAAATTGCTGCAACTCTTGCCACGTAAGGCGCCGCGTAAGATGTTCCCTGGCCCTGGGCAATGGTATTTTCTAAACCTAAGCTGGTTAGACTGGCTCCCGGAGCGTAAAGATCTACATGAAGGTGTCCCCGGTTGGAGAAATCCGCTATCGTATTTTTTTTCAAATCCCAGGCTCCTACCGAGATAACATTGGAACCGTATTTTGAATGGTTATTGAAAGCGGCAGGCAAGGCTTTCGATGCGAAAGGCGGATCCATATCTAAAGAATCGTTACCTGCCGCAGCAATTAGCAAGGCGTCGTATTTTAAAATTTCCTCCATTAGTATATTAAAAACCATCGTTTCTTCCGGGTTATTCATATTCGCTAAAGTTCTCCAACTAGCGTTAATTACTTTGGCGCCTTTTTTTAAAGCGTAAAAGATTCCGCAGAAAGCGTCGAATAGATATCCGCCCGTCGACCGGTGGTTCACAAATTTAACATTCAATAGTTCTAATCTGATATTTTCGTTAGGCCCTATATGTTTACCTGCCGGCAAAGACATTCCAGCTATTGCTCCGCAAATAAAAGTTCCATGCCCGTCTACGTCTTCCGGTTCAGGATCGATGGTGTATGGCGGAAGATTGAGCTCGTTTAAGCCAAATTCTCCTTCTTTGACAATAGTTCCGCAAACCGTTTCGCCCTTAAGATTGTGTGTTAAATAACTATCGTGGACGGCCGGGGCGTTGAGTCGATGATCATGTACTTCAACGCCTGAATCCACGACCGCTATTGTAATTTTATTTAACGAATTTTCCGGTTGAGAAATCCATTCGATTTCTATATCTGCCTTTTTAAGCGATTCTAAACAAGGGTCTGTCACGCTGAAATTAAAAGTAGTATAAATACCCGTTGGCTGGATAGACGGCGGATGGCCATTCTCAGGATTATTTGGATCTTTTGGCGATAAATCCGTCGTTCCGCTCCATAGCTGAAGATCTTTTGAGCAGGGACAGTGGGAAGTATTTTTGAACCCCTTTGCGCTCAAATAACGAAGAAACGCGTCGATTCTTTCCTGATCCCCATTGATTCGGTCAATACTGACAATAAAATATCCGTACTGATGCGGCCTGGTTTCTTTAGGCGGCTTACGCGTTCTCCTTTCATCATCTTTATCGTGGTCTTCTTTTTCATGACGTCCGTCGCGGTCTTTTTCATAGTGCTCGCCTTCCCTTTTATCGGCGTCCTCGTCCTGATGTTCGCGTTTTAAATGATGTTTTGGTTCCTGTTGTGAAGGCTCGTTTTTCTCAGTCTTTTTTTTCATAATGGTTTGATTTATTTAAGAATATTTTCAAAGCGACGGCTGACAAATATAGCCTGTTATTTTTAGAAAAACAGTTTTCAGTTTAATAATTATTGTTATAATATGCGATAATAATATATTAAAGCATTAGAGTTTTGGATTGACCATAATAAGCCCGTATTTTCAAATGATAAAACATGACTATATTCAACTTTATGCAGCGCTCTTTATTAGTAAGATAATTCCGTTAACTTTCAAATCTTAACAGCTTCCGGCATTTATTTTTGAATAAGAATAAAATATAATTTATTGTTATTTTTTTGTTAATGTTTTTAGGTTTTCCCGATTAATAGGAGCAGTCTGAATTGTTTATTTCAGGGAATAGCGTTGTAAGGGCGAAAATTTATATCTTGCCTTTTAAAACAACGTAAAAGTCTTGAAAACAAACGAGGATCAGATTATGCAGGAATTTTTAAACGGAGGCGACGATGCGTTGAAGAAAGCGTACCACCAGTACCGTCATAATTTTACAGCCTGGGCAAAAAAACACTTTCCGGCCGTCGACGCCCATGTTGTGGAAGACGTCTATCACGACGCGTTGGAAATATTTTACAGGAACGTATTGTCCGGGAAATTAACAGCGCTGGCTGCCCCGGTTCAAAATTACCTGATAGGGATTGGAAAAAATAAACTATTGCAATTCGTGGAGAAAAATAAACGGGTTCAAACGACGGACACTTTTATCGACGCCCCTGACCAGGGCGTTCAGAACTTTCTAGACGCGATCGTCGACCGGGAGATCGACGACGATAAAAAACTAAAGTTAAGAAACGCGTTCGGCAAACTAAGCGAAATATGCCAGAAATTATTGATCCAGCGCTATTACGAATCAAGGAGCGTTGATGAAATCGCTTTGGCCATGAAATATGATAATACGAATACCGCAAGCGCCGCTATTTCAAGGTGCCTTAAAAATTTAAAAAATTTAGCGAACTAATATTTTATAATCCGATGAAAGAATTGAACGAACAAGACCTGCAACTCATCCTTCAACACATGGAACAGAACCTCCCACATGAACAGGAATCCTATTTTCAGCAAAAATATGAATCCGACCCGGAATTCAAAAAAGAAGCCGACGAGTACCGGAACGCTTTTGACGCCATCCGGCTGGCCGGCAAGGCGCGCGTAAAAAATCTACTGCAACAGGAGGCGACAAAATATATAGCGCCGCCCGCAGAAGCGATCAAGAAGGTCTATTTTTTGCCGGTATGGGTCGGGCGGGCCGCAGCCGCCGCAGTTTTAATCGGGCTTTCCTTTTTCGCGTACCAATCTATGCGTTCCGTCGATTCTAAAGCGCTGTTTGCTCAAAGTTTTAAACCTATGAAAAATTATTTGGCCGAAGCGTCCAGAAGCCCTGACGATACCGTCACTATAGACCGGGCTTTTCAAAATCGTCATACCCGTGCAGCCGTAAAAACCGCTATACAGGCGGTAAATGCTTATATCGGTGAAAATTACGCTCAAAGCGTCGCATTACTCTCCCAAATATCCGAAAAGGACGATACGCTCGCGCTTTATCAGGCTAGCGCGTATTTAAAACTGGATCAGCCAAAATTGGCTGCCGCTCTTTTATTACCCTTGCAATCCTCCCAGAGCGAATTAGTCCGTTCCAGCGCCGCCTGGTATCAAACCCTGGTGTTTTTGCAGGAAAACGATATTCCCGCAGTTCGGACGTCGCTGCGCAATATCCTCTCCCAACCTCAAAAATCCTCCTACTTCGACGATGCCCAAACTTTATCCGGGCAGTTACAGCGAGAATAAGGATGTTTGTATAAGTGGCTGTTATCTGTAGAAAACCCGGAAAAGGGATATATCTTTATTTTTTTGCAAAAAATAAAGATATATCACACCCTTCTACAGATTTTCAACCCCTACGCTGCGCGTGCAGATTTTTATAAGACCAAATTAGTAAGCCCGTTCCTACCATTTTTTATATATTTGCCTGCCTTTAATGCGCAAATTGCAAAAACATTCCCCTATTTTGATCAAAGACGATTTTAAAGTTTATTACGGTTCAGAGGCCAGTTTTATGGTCCGCTCGCCCGGACGGATCAACCTGATCGGCGAGCATGTCGATTATAACGGCGGCGTGGTCCTCCCCGCCGCTATCGACCGCTATATTGATTTTGCGATTGCCAAAAGAACAGACGACGCCTTCCGTTTTTACGCCGCCGATTTGAGGGAAATACATACCGGCTCGCTCTCAACGATGATTAAACCGGAAAAAGCCTGGACGCATTATCTTTTGGGCGTTCTGGACGAATTAAAAAAAAGCGGGCGTTCGGTCGGCGGTTTCGATTTGGCTTTTGGCGGTAATATACCTGCCGGAGCGGGTCTTTCATCGTCCGCCGCTTTAGAGTGCGGCTTTCTTTTTTGTCTCAACCGGATATTTAATTTGGAAATGGAAACCCTGGAAATGGTTCAAATAGCCCAGCGCGCTGAAAACTGCTACGTTGGGATGAAATGCGGGATCATGGACCAGTTCGCTTCCATGTTCGGCAAACAGGGCCAGGTTATCCGGCTGGACTGTGATTCATTAGAATATGAATATTACCCGTTTGCGACCGGCGAGTACAAGATTGTTCTTTGCGATTCGGGCGTAAAACATGCTTTAGCAGATTCTGCTTATAATACGCGTCGCCAGGAATGCGAAGCGGGTCTTCATTTTTTTAAGCAAAAATATCCGGGCGTTCAATCTTTGAAGGACGTATCGCTTGAAATGTTTGAGGCGGAAGAAAAACAACTATCCGCTCCGTTCAATCGCCGCGTCCGGTATGTGGTCGAAGAAATGGACCGCGTCAAACAAGGCGTGCTGGATCTGAAGTCTGGAAATTTGCCGGCTTTCGGTAAAAAAATGTACGCTACCCATCAGGGACTATCCAAACTGTTTGAAGTAAGCTGCCCGGAACTGGATTTCCTCGTCGCGGACGCCGAAGGCAACCCTAATGTGATCGGCGCCCGGATGATGGGCGGCGGTTTTGGCGGTTGCTCCATCAATCTCGTCAAAGCGGATGCGGCCGTTGATTTTGCATTCGCCCAGGCGGCGGCTTATTATCAGGCTTTTGGTCGTGATTTAAAAACCTATTTGATAAAGTTAACCGCCGGAACCCATGTTATAAGTGATGAATGATGAATAATTTTTGTACAATGAATTAACATTCAATTACTTATAATTATGGATGAGCTAGCTTATAATGAATTTCCGCACCGAAGATACAACCCGTTGACGGAAAGCTGGGTATTGGTCTCGCCGCATCGTTCTAAAAGACCCTGGCAGGGTCAGGTTGAAAAAACAATTGAGGACGAACGACCCGCCCATGATCCCGCATGTTATTTATGTGCCGGAAATAAGCGCTCTAACGGAGAAATTAACCCCGATTATACCGATGTTTACGCGTTTACGAATGATTTTTCCGCATTATTAGAATACACGCCCGGACAGGATTTCAGCGACGGAGAATTGTATAAAGTTAAAAGCGAAAGCGGCGTTTGCCGCGTAGTTTGTTTTTCCCCGCGCCATGATCTCACGATACCGGAAATGAGCGCGGAAGGCGTCCGGAAAGTGGTCGATCTCTGGATAAACGAATATAATTCTTTGAGCGCTCATGAAGATATTAATCACGTGCAGATCTTTGAAAATAAAGGTTTTATAATGGGCTGCTCCAACCCGCATCCGCACGGGCAAATCTGGGCGCAACGGTCTATTCCAGACGAACCATTGAAAAAGCAAATCGCGCAGGAAAAGTATTACAAAAAAAACGGGCGGACGCTATTAGCGGACTATTATCAATCGGAAATAATAAAAGGGGAAAGGATATTATTCGAGAACGACAGATTTGTCGCTTTAGTCCCTTTTTGGGCGATCTGGCCGTTTGAAGCCATGATTATTCCCAAACGTCCTGCATCCCGGATTACAGACATGACGGAAAAAGAAAAAGACGATTTTGCCGCCGCCTATCGTCAACTGACCATTATTTACGATAATTTGTTTGAAACCTCTTTTCCTTATTCTGCCGGAATCCATCAGGCGCCCTGCGACGGATTTCCGCATCCCGAATGGCATTGGCACATGAGTTTTTTGCCCCCGCTCCTGCGTTCTGCGACCGTCAAAAAATTTATGGTCGGCTACGAAATGCTGGCTAACCCGCAAAGGGATATTACGCCGGAGAAAGCGGCCGAAACCTTAAAACGATTGTCGCTGACACATTATAAAACGTTAACTCCAACGCATTAAACAATCCTGGTTTTATGACAATTTTTGTAATGTCAAAAATCTAATAGTCAAATACCTCCTTTAGCGAGTACCTTCTCCGACAGAAAGTTCGGGAAAGGCAACTATTTTTATTTTTTTACAAAAGATAAAAATAGTTGCCGCCTACCCTTTCCCCAGCGCATAGCGCAGGATGTGAAGAAAAGTTTCGCTAAAAGTGCCATGCCGCCAAAATTAAAATAAAATCCGTCTAAGCGCTATAGTTGAATAATTTTATTTAGCCGCAGCGGTTAATTTCCAAATATCTATTCTATCTTTAACCCGCCTTTAATTCCCGACCTTAGCGTTTTTTCATAAAATTACAGCACGGCCAAACCAACCCGCGCTCAACCATTTCAAATTTTTTGGATTATGAATCCTTATGTGGCAGAATGCGTGGGAACCGCGCTTTTAGTACTTTTGGGCGACGGCGTTGTGGCGGGCGTTCTTCTAAAAAAATCCAAATCCGAAAATGCCGGCTGGATCGTTATTACGACCGGATGGGCTTTGGCGGTGACGTTTGGCGTATATTTTGCCGGAAAATCCAGCGGCGCCCACCTGAATCCTGCGGTTACGATTGCCCTGGCGTCGGCAGGCAGTTTTAGCTGGTCCCTGGTTCCCGGATATATTTTGGCGCAGGTGATCGGCGCTTTCATCGGCGCCCTGCTGGTGTATTTTCAATATCTTCCTCATTGGAGCCATACGGAAGACGCCGCGACCAAACTCGCGGTCTTTAGCACCTCCCCCGCGATCGGGCATACGGCGGCCAATTTTACCAGCGAATTTATCGGTAGTTTTGTGTTGATGCTGGGTTTGTCTTCTTTGGGCGCCGCTCATTTTGCGGAGGGTTTGAACCCGCTCGTCATCGGTCTGCTCGTTTCTGCCATCGGCCTGTCTTTGGGCGGCGCGACGGGCTACGCCATCAATCCGGCGCGGGATTTCGGTCCGCGGCTCGCCCATTATTTTCTACCCATACCTGGCAAAGGCGGTTCCGATTGGGGCTATGCCTGGATACCCGTCGCAGGCCCCATTGCGGGCGGCGTCTGCGGAGCCTTGTTCTATCGCCTCGTTGCGGGCTAGCCCTTAAAATACCTTTATTCTAAGGCGAAAAACTATGTTTATTCAACGTAATTGTCCGGCAATAAAAACGTAAATAGTATATAATGAGAATAATGTGTTGAAAAAGCCCAAAAAGGGCTCCGGGACGATAGACCCGAAAACCGGAAGAGAATATAACAGGCCCTTAGTTCCTTTTGTCCCGAAATTACCGGCCCCGGCGTCCTTTTATCCTTGTCGGCCGTTTGTTGTCCGTCAACCCCTCGAGTCGCATATAAGCCGTACATAACCCGTACATAAGCCGTATATGCTGCATACACGAGTCGGATCTGACCCGGGTCTCGGACAGTAGTCAATCTAAAGAAAGGTCAAACTAAAAGGTTCCTCAAAAACGCCTTGTTCAAAATGGTTTATAATTGGCTACCTAAAAAGGCAGACCGGTGCTTACCCGCTTTTGTTAGTTTTAACCCATTATTCGTATAAATAGTTTTTAATAAGCAACAAATTACAAACTAAAAGCTAACGGCTTTTCAACATGAAAGACAAAAAATACGTCGTCGCTATCGACCAGGGAACGACCAGTTCAAGAGCGCTGGTATTCGACCGTTCAGGGAATATCGTTCAGATCGCGCAACAGGAATTCCCCCAGATCTTCCCGAAGCCCGGCTGGGTGGAACACGACGCAATGGAAATTTTAGCTTCGGTGAAAAACGTCCTCGCCGAAGCGACCAGCGGAATAGACGCCAAAGAAATTGCCGCCATCGGAATCACAAATCAACGGGAAACCACCGTCGTCTGGAATAAATACACCGGCAAACCAATTTATCACGCCATCGTCTGGCAATCCCGCCAAACCATGGATATTTGCGACCGCCTGAAAGCGGACGGTCTCGAAGAAACAGTGCGCGATAAAACCGGCCTGGTGATTGACGCCTATTTTTCAGGATCAAAAATAAAATGGATACTCGATAACGTCTTGGACGCGCGGTCGGAAGCTGAAAAAGGAAACCTGCTGTTTGGAACCATCGATACCTGGCTGTTATGGAACCTGAGCGCTGAAAAAGTCCACGCAACCGATTATACCAACGCCTCCCGCACGATGCTTTATGATATTCACCGCCTGGAATGGGACGAAACATTGATGCGCGCGCTGACAATACCTGAAAATATGCTCCCGACAGTCCAGCCCAGTTCTTCCCATTTTGGGAGACTGTCGGGCGAATTCGTCGGCTTAGCAGGCGTCCCCATTGCCGGAATTGCAGGAGATCAACAGGCGGCGCTTTTTGGCCAGGCTTGTTTTGAAGAGGGCATGGCAAAAAACACCTACGGAACCGGATGCTTTATGTTAATGAACACCGGCCCCAAAGCAATTCGCTCCAAAAACGGGCTTCTGACCACCATCGCCTGGGGGGTCGACGGGAAAATAGACTACGCGCTGGAAGGCAGTATTTTTGTGGCGGGTTCCGCCATTAAATGGCTGCGCGACCAAGTCAATATGTTGGGCGATGCGGCGGAAAGCGAGTCCTACGCTTCCGGGCTGACGTCCTCCGAGGGCGTTTACATGGTGCCTGCTTTTGTCGGGCTGGGTACGCCATATTGGGATTCTGAAGCGCGGGGAGCCATTTTCGGTCTGACGCGCGGAAGCGGCAAAGCGCAGATCGTCCGGGCGGCCTTAGAATCCATTGCCTACCAGACTAAAGACGTCCTGACCGTCATGGAACGCGAGTCGGGCGTTTCCTTAAAAGCGTTGCGGGTGGACGGCGGCGCGGTAAAAAACAATTTTCTCATGCAGTTCCAAAGCGACATACTGGGCGTCAAAGTGCAAAGGCCCGTAGTCCAGGAAACGACCGCTTTGGGCGCCGCTTATCTGGCAGGACTAGCGACTGGATTTTGGTCCGACGCGAAAGATATTGCGCAAAACTGGCGCATAGATCAGACTTTTACGCCTTCCATGAACAAAACCGAACAAAAAAACCTATACGCCGGCTGGAAAAAAGCCGTCAAAGCGACAAGAATCTTTAAATGAATTTGGTTGTATTACAATTTTAGTGAAATTCAATTATTCGTTTTTTAACTTAAATCTCAAGTTTTGCGGTTATTTGTAAAAATAAAAACTCATAACTCATCACTCATAACTCCTTGTCCCTATCTTTGGAAGAAAAATAATTAACTATGCAAAAAAGAACTTTTCTAAAGTTTGGCGGCATTCTTGCTGCGGGCGCTTTTGTGGGCCCCACAACAGCCTGCTCTGCCGCAAAGACTTCTACGGCCCTGCCCACGCTTTATTCAAAACGCCTGGCGCCATTTGAATTGCCTCCCCTGCCCTATTCGACGGACGCGCTCGAACCGAATATCGACAAAATGACCATGGAGATCCACCATGATAAACACCATGGAGCGTATGTCAAAAACCTGAACGAAGCGGTCAAAGGGACCCGCTTTATGGATATGGACGTTCGCGATATTATGGCCGGCCTCAACGCTACCGACCCGGCGTCCATCCGCAACAACGGCGGAGGCCATTTTAATCATACCATGTTCTGGGAAACGCTTTCACCAAAAGGCGGCGGCACGCCGACGGGCGATCTGGCGTCCGCTATCAACGCCGCTTTCGGATCGTACGATACATTTAAAACGCAGTTTTCGACGGCAGCGAAAGGGGTTTTTGGTTCAGGCTGGGCATGGCTGAGCGTCGGTAAGGACAAAAAATTGTTCATTAGCTCCACGCCTAACCAGGATAACCCGCTTATGGCAAATTTAGTAAAATTACTCGGAACGCCCATCATGGGGTTGGACGTTTGGGAGCATGCCTATTACTTAAAATACCAGAATAAAAGAGCGGATTATATTACTGCGTTCTATAACGTCGTGGATTGGGATAAAGTAAATCAGCGATTAGCGATGGGGATGAAATAAGAAAGAAGCGGTAAATTTTCAAATCCGCTTTACTTTTATTAAATTTCCCTTATCTTTGCAACGCTTTTTTTGCAAGCCACTAAAAGCGTTTTATGGTGATTGTAGCTCAGCCGGTTAGAGCGCCTGATTGTGGTTCAGGAGGCCGTGGGTTCGAGCCCCATCTTTCACCCTTCTACTAGAACAAAGGCTTTCATGCTACCGCATGAAAGCCTTTTTATATTTGAACTTATCTATAGAATCGAAAGTAAATTATTGTGAATGACCCGTTTATAATCATTCATTTACGCTTTTTTCATACTGGAAATCTCCGCAACCACTTCTTTGATCGCCGCCTGCCACTTTTCCAGTTCAAAACCCTGTGGGTCGTCGTGAGAATTGCGTATCCCGCTGTCTACGTTTGCGTGAAAACCCGGAATCATCCATTCGCCTTTACGAACGCTGGCCGTCACATATAGTAAGGCAAGTCGTTTATATTGCGGATCGCTAAAACCCGGGGTCGGGCATTCAATATCATTATGTCTCCAGTAATGAGAATTTTGTCTCCGGGGTTGGATCATCTCTATATGCAAATATAAACCTTTACTTGCAGGCTCGCCCAAAACATATCTTTCCAGCTTTGTAGCCGTCACGGGAACGTCAAAATTATTGACCGTTTTGGAGCGTCCGACGCGATTCACATATATGTGCGTCACCGGCGTCGACCAGCACCGGTCCAGGTTGTTAAACGACCAGGATTCTTCATTGATATCGGCGGGAAAAGGTTTCGTCCCATATCTGGGGAAACTAGTGTCGTGGATCACAAAATACTTGGCGTACCGGATCGAAGCGGAGGTATCGACTAAATAAGAAATATTCGCCTCTATATTTCCGCCTACCTCAGATTCGGGGATGTTATTTTGAACCAGGTAAGATTTTAACTGATCGCGTGTAATAGCAGTCGGAGTCCCGAAAAGTTGAGCGACGTCGGCATCCAGATTTACTTCGTCGAATGAAACTGAGCCTACCGGGTTAATCTTCCGTAATAGTTTTTTCGCCTGCTCGGCAGCCGGCTGCTCAGTTCCAAAAAAAAGTTTTGAAGCCCATCCAACAGGAGGAGCAAAACTAATTTTAACGCACATAAAGAAAACGAGTAGCGTTAAACACGTGTTTTTCATATTAATATTAATTATTTATCGTTGTCCTTTATATGTAGATGGAATTACAGGGGGCTATCGTTTCTTATTATACAAACGAAAAAACGCGTATCTTAGCGTAACGCCAATTGTTAATAGGTTGTTAAATAAAATATATCTAAATAAAATTTAATAATCAATCTAATATATCGCCAAATTAGATATTTTCGTTTATTTGAAAAGAAAGATGTTCCGTTTTTAACTATTTACAAAGGAAAGAAACAAAAGCGGAATAAAATAATTTTTACCCCCCTTATTTTAACTCAAATCGTGATAAATGTTCACAACAAACTATAAGTTGGGCAAAACGTCAATTTTTATTTGGCTCTAAGTTATTTTTACACCATAAAGCAAATAATTGTTGTACAAAAACGGTATTGTCTATTTTTAGCCTATGTTCCTTTATAAAGTGGTACTTAATAAAGATTGTATTAAACCATTTAAGCGTTTCCATTTACTCATTTAAAAAATAGAAAAAGCATGAACGAGCAAACCTATCTTTTTTTGGGCTTATTCATCGGGGGATTACTTGGTTGGGTTTTATCTTTTTACCGGTTTTCTTCGTCCCGTTCAACCGGGATTGCCAAAGAGATCGAAATAAAATATGCTCCAAAAGAATTGTTGTCAGAGGTTCAAAATCAGTGCGGGAAATTAACGCAGGAGCGCGATATCGCCCAGGCTACCGTCTTGTCGCTTAGTAAGGAGTTGGCTTCCCTGGAACAGATTAACGTTCAGCTCGAAGAAAAAGTAAAATTAAAACAATCTGAAATAGAAGATACCCAACGGCGTTTAACTGCCGAATTTGAAAATATTGCCGGACGCTTACTGGAAGAAAAAAGCCAAAAATTCAGCGACCAAAACCAAGCCCAGATCAGTCGGCTGTTATATCCGTTAAAAGAAAAAATTACAGAATTTCAGTTAGGGATTGAGCGTCAGTATCTGGATGAAACTAAAGAGAGGGCCTCGCTTAAAACAGAAATTGAAAATCTCCATAAACTCAATAGTCAGTTGAGCAAAGACGCCGCTAATTTAGCAGGCGCTCTAAAAGGAGACTCCAAAACCCAGGGCGACTGGGGCGAATTCCAATTAGAGATGTTATTGGAAAAATGCGGCCTTCAAAAAGACGTTCATTTTTTTACGCAACAAAGCTACCGGGACGAAAACGGCAAGCAAAAACGACCTGATTTTGTCATTCAGTTACCGGAAGGCAAACATTTAATCATCGATAGCAAGGTTTCTTTGGTCGCTTACGAGATTTTTTATAACTGCTCGGAAGAAATCCGTAAACGGGAATCTTTGAAATCCCATGTCGCCAGCGTCCGCAGCCATATTAGAGACCTGAGTTCTAAAAATTATCAGTCGCTCAGCCAGTTGAATTCTCCTGATTATATTTTATTATTTGTGCCCATAGAACCCGCTTTAAACGTCGCCCTGATGGAAGACGCCCAGCTTTTTATGGAAGCCCTGGAACGAAACATTGTTTTGGTGACCGCCTCGACGCTAATGGCCACCATGCGCACCGTGGCATATATCTGGAAACAGGAAAAACAACACTTGAACGTATTAGAGATCGCCAATGAAAGTGGCAAACTCTACGATAAATTTGTCGGATTCGTGGAAGATCTCCGAAAGGTCGGCGATCGACTAAAATCCGCCCAAGAGGCCCACGACGACGCCATGAATAAATTAACCGATGCCCGCAGACCAGGCGACACGCTGATCGGTAAAGCCGAAAAGATCAGAACGCTGGGCGCTAACGCCACCAAACAATTAACCAATGAACCGCGAGAGTTAACGCTGGGGCTCTGAAATTAGACGGCGATTTTCAAAATGCTCGCGCGCGGTCTTCTATAAAAATTACGCTCTTTTAACGCAAGGTTACCCATCCATTCTTTTTAAGGTATGTTTTTTCTAAAAAAAATTAAATTATGCAGGATATTGCTTTATCTTAGCGCAAATACTCATTTTCTTCAATAATCAAAATATAAGCAATGCTCCTACACAACAGACGAAATTTTTTACAGCTCGCCGGCGGCGCGCTCGCCGGAGCGGCGTTCCTGCCCATATCTTTGAACAACGTTTTAGATGAAGCAAAGAAAAAGAAAGAAGCGGTCGGCGTTCAGTTGTATTCGGTGCGCGACGATATGAAAGCGAATCCTATGGATACCTTGAAAAAATTGTCCGACATGGGCTACCGGAGCGTGGAACACGCTAATTATGTGGACAGGAAATTCTACGGTTACTCAGCAACCGAATTCAAGAAAATCCTCGACGATCTGAACCTGAAAATGCCCAGCGGACATACCGTTATGGGAAAACAACATTGGGACGCTTCCAAAAATGATTTCACCGACCAATGGAAATGGACGGTCGAAGACGCTGCTACGGTCGGCCAAAAATGGGTGATCAGTCCCTGGCTGGATGAAAGCTACCGCAAAAACTACGACGATCTGAAAAAATACATGGAGGTCTTTAATAAAAGCGGCGAGTTATGTAAAAAATCAGGTATGAAGTTCGGTTATCACAACCACCATTTTGAGTTTGCCGAAAAACTCAACGACGTGCTCGTCTATGATATAATTTTACAAAATACTGATCCGCACCTGGTCGCGCAACAACTTGACGTCGGCAATATGTACAACGGCGGCGGCGTCGCGCAGGACGTCCTGAAAAAATATCCCGGCCGGTTTGAACTTATGCACGTCAAAGATGAAATAGCGTCGGCAGAAATCAAAAACAATGAAAAATACGAAAGCGCCGTCCTGGGAACCGGTATCATCAACACCAAAGAAGTGGTGGATCTGGGCCGCAAAATAGGCAATACGACGCAATTCATCATCGAGCAGGAATCCTACCAGGGCAAACAACCGCTGGACAGCATGAAAGAAGATCTGGTCGTCATGAAAAACTGGGGTTACTCATGAGTAAAATCATTCGCATCCAGCTTTCTTTCATGATGTTTCTGGAGTTTTTTATCTGGGGCGCCTGGTATGTAACGATGGGAACCTACCTCGTCGCCGCGCTTCATGCCACGGGTACTCAAAACGGCGCCGCTTACGGCGCTAACGCTCTTGGGACTATTATTTCGCCTTTCATCGTTGGCATGATCGCCGACCGATATTTTCCGGCACAACGCTTCATGGGTTTGCTCCATCTTTTCGGCGCTATTTTGTTGTATCTGTGTACGCAAATACAAGATTCGGGAAATTTTTTTTGGATCATTTTAGCATATTCTGCCGTGTATATGCCAACCATCGCTTTGGCTAACTCGGTCGCTTTCAATCAAATGAGCGAACCGGATAAGGAATTTCCGAATATTCGCGTCTGGGGAACCTTGGGCTGGATCGCGGCGGGTCTTTTGCTGGGCGTCCTTTCTTATAAGGGCGTTTCGAACGTCGCCCTGACCGCTCTTCCGTTCTTGATTGCCGCCGGAGCCTCGTTATTATTAGGCGTCTACTCATTTTTTTTACCCGATACGCCGCCAAAAGCGACCGTGTCTACTTCTGTCGCGCAAACTCTGGGTCTGGACGCGCTGTCGCTGCTAAAGGACCGTTCTTACCTGGTTTTTTTCCTGGCGTCCATCCTGATTTGTATTCCGCTATCATTTTATTACAGTTTTACGAACACTTTTCTCACGCAGGCAGGCATGACGAACGTGACCGGCAAAATGACCTTAGGCCAGGTTTCTGAAGTTTTGTTCATGCTGTTGTTGCCGTTGTTTTTTAAGCGACTTGGTATAAAAAATATCCTGCTCATGGCTATGCTGGCATGGATAGCGCGGTTTGCCGCTTTCGCTTACGGAAATGCCGAGGCCTATATCGGTTTATTCTTCCTGGGGATTATTTTACATGGCTTGTGCTTTGATTTTTTCTTTGTCGCCGGCATGATCTATACGGAATCCAAAGCAGGTCCGAGGATAAAAAACGCGGCCCAGGGATTGATCACTTTTGCTACTTACGGCGTCGGCATGTTCATTGGCACTAATTTGTCCGGCTGGGCGGCTGACTATTACCGTTCGGGCGACCTCGTGAACTGGAGGGGCTTCTGGCTTTTCCCTGCGGGATTTACCGTAGCTGTTCTGGTTATCTTTTTACTTTTTTTCAACGACCGTAAAACGGTCGAAATACCAAATTCATTGGAAGTGGCTGGTTGACTCGGCAAAGTAAAATACAATTTATTGCTAATACTTAAAAGCGGATAGCTGAAGGCTAACCGCTTACTTTATTTACCATAAAAAATTTCAAACATGGATCATAACGGAAGAAGAAAGTTTATTAAAAAACTGAGCGCCGGCGCGGCGTTAATGACCGTCGGAACCGACGTATTTTCCCGCGAAACCCGTATTATACCCAATAATTACCGTATTTCTGCTAACGATAAAGTCCGAATTGGCCTGATCGGCTCAGGCATCATCGGTCATTACGACCTGGATACGGCGCTTAAAGTTCCGGGCGTGGAAGTGGCGGCCGTTTGCGATCTTTACGACGGCAGACTCGAGCGGGCCAAAGAAAAATGGGGAACCGACCTGTTCACCACCCGCGATTACCGCGAGATCCTTAACCGTAAAGATATTGACGCCGTGCTGATCTGCGTCCCCGACCACTGGCATTCCCGCATTTCCATCGACGCCCTCAATGCCGGCAAACATGTCTATTGCGAAAAACCAATGGTCAAAGTGATCGAAGACGGCCATGGCGTCATCAACGCGCATAAAAAAAGCGGCAAGGTTTTCCAGGTAGGAAGCCAACGCGCCAGCAGCGTCGTCACGCTTGAAGCAAAAAAATATTACGACCAGGGAATCATCGGAGACCTCGCCTACGTAGAGGCTATTTGCGACCGCTCGGACGCGCGCGGCGCCTGGCAGTATTCCATGCCGCTGGATGCCTCGCCTCAAACCATCGACTTCGACCGTTTCCTGGGTTCCGCGCCTAAAGTACCGTTCGACGCCGTCCGTTTTTTCCGCTGGCGCAATTATAAAGCCTACGGTACCGGCGTAGCCGGCGATCTTTTTGTACACCTCCTCACCGGCCTCCACACCATTACCAGCTCGGACGGTCCTACTAAAATTTTCGGGATCGGCGATCTGAACTACTGGAAAGACGGACGCGACGCAAATGATCTCGTCACCGCGCTGATGGATTATCCAAAAGCGGCCACGCACCCTTCCTTTACTTTTATGACCCGCGTTAACCTCGCGGACGGATCCGGCGGCGGCCTTTACTGGCGCCTTGTCGGCACGGAAGGAGTCATGGAAATAGGGTGGAGCGACCTAAAAATCAAACATTTTAAGCGCCCGGAAGCGCCCGGTTTTGGCGGTTACGATTCCTATGAAAGCTTTTCTGCTAAACAAAAAGAAGAATTCAAAAAATGGTACGAAGCCAAATACGCCGGAGCAACGACTAAAGATGTTTACGCGCCTGAAATTACTTTCAAAACCGAACCCGGCTACGACGATCGCTATTCCCACATGATTAATTTCTTTGAATCTATCCGATCCGGTAAACCAGTATTAGAGGATTCCACTTTTGGTCTCCGCGCGGCGGGCCCTTCCATTGCCGCTAACCTCAGCGCCGATAAAGGCGCGCCGATCAAATGGGATCCGATTAATATGAAAGCGTCGTAAAAAATGATGAATGATGAGTTATTTTATAAATATGGTTGAAGCAGCCTAAATCGCGGCGCTTTTTGTAACGACCGCGCTCAACCCTGAATGGGTTGAACTTAAATCTTTATCTAAAAATTTAACCAATTTATCTGATTTATATGGCGGTAAAAATTGCTATTCTTGGCGGCGGCTTCATCGGGAGATTTTACGCCGAATCCCTCCACGGCCAGCGCAACCCCGACCGCGTCCACGTCGTATATGCGCGAAGGGATGAAACGGCAAAGAAATTCTCCGACGATTACAAGGTTCCGTTCTGGACGACCGATATGGAGGAGGCCGTCAAAAGGCCGGAAACTGAAGCCGTCATCATCGCCCTGCCCAACGACCTGCACCTCGAAGCCGTCCTTTTGTGCGCCAAATACAAAAAACCAGTCCTTTGCACCAAACCGCTGGGCAGAACGGCGTCGGAGGCAAAGAAAATGTTGCAGGCGGTAGAGAAGGCGGGTATTTTTGCCGGATATTTAGAAGACCTGTGTTATACGCCCAAATTTCAGAAATCGCTGGCCTCTGTTCAGGCCGGTGCCATCGGCGACGTCCTCTGGGCAAAATCCAGGGAAACGCATCCGGGGCCGCACAGCGAATGGTTTTGGGATAAGGAAAAAGCGGGCGGCGGCGCCATTGTCGACCTGGGCTGTCATTGCATAGAAATTTCCCGCAATTTCATAGGCAAAGATATTCGCCCGGTCGAAGTCATGTGCTGGGCCGATACGCAGGTAAAACCCATAGACGCCGAGGATCACGCCATCGGTTTGGTCAAATATGAGAACGGCGCCATCGGACAATTTGAAGTAAGCTGGACTTTCCGGGGCGGTATGGATCTCCGCGACGAAGTGATGGGCAGCGAAGGCACTATCTGGCTGAATGGATTTTTGCGTACCGGCTTTGAAATGTTCACCACCGGCAAAAGCGGCGCCTACGTAGCGGAGAAAGCCGAATCCAGTAGCGGCTGGCTGTTTCCGGTCGGCGACGAAGTGCATGAACTGGGTTATACCAATATGTTCTCCGATATGTTCAACAGCCTGGAAAAAGGAGAAAGCCCAAAAGAAACATTTTACGACGGTTATGTGGTGAACGCCGTCATTGACGCCTGTTATAAATCCGCGCAGACTAAAAAGTGGGAACCTGTAAAACTGGACGTCTGGCGCGGAAAGACCGGCGTTCAAAAACGCTCCGGCCTGGTCGATTTCGACGACGATCACTACCTGATCAAAGCAGAAACCCTGCCCACCGGTGAAGTCCGGCATATCGTCAAGCATAAAACGACGGGCAAAATTTCGGAAGCTTCAAAGCCCGCGTAGAGACGCAAAGTTTTGCGGCTGCATACGAGAAAGCCGCTTCGACGCCGACCTTGTAAAGGTCAAATGTTTGTAACAATTAATCGCTCAATCAACGCCCCGACTCCAGCGGAGTCAAATGTCGGGCAGTCGTCTTTTTCCGGCACATATTTTAATATGCTCTAAATCAAAGCCGCTATGCTCAATCCGCAACAAATTAAAGAATACCACGAAAACGGTTTCGTGATTGTTCCCCGGTTATTCTCTAAAGAAGAAACCGACCGGCTATATCAAATTGCCATTGGCGACGAGAACATGACCAAAAACGCTTTTGGAACGGTTGATAAGGAAGGCAAAAAAACACGCCTCTCCCTTTGGTACACTCCCGGTGACGATATGTACGGACTCGTGACGAGGTGCAAAAGAATGATCGAATCCTCCGCCCAATTGCTTGATTCCGACGCGCCCGTCTGCCATTATCATTCCAAATTGCTCCAAAAAGAACCGCGCGTCGGCGGCGCCTGGGAGTGGCACCAGGATTACGGATACTGGTATAAAAATCAGTTTCTGTTCCCGGATCAGTTACTCAGCGTTTTGGTCGCCATCACTCGCGCCAATAAAGAAAACGGCTGTATCCAGGTTATCAAAGGCTCGCACAAACTCGGCAGAGTAAACCACGCTTTTACAGGCGAACAGGTCGGCGCGGATATGGCGATGGTCAACAATGCGCTGAAAACTATGGGCCTGGTCTATTGCGAACTCGAACCCGGCGACGTCATGTTTTTCCACCCTAACACCCTGCATCGGTCGGAAGCCAATCTTTCGGACAACGCCCGTTGGTCTTTAATTTCCTGTTTTTGCTCGCAATCGAACCTGGCTTACAACGAGCCGTCTTCTTCGTGGAAAATTCCCGTTAACGTCGTGCCCGACGAAGCAGTGTTAAACCGTGAAATAACAGAGGCCGCACATTTCGATTTCCTGAAAAAGGAAGAAGACCAGGCGCTGAAAGAAACCAAATGGGATAAAACAACCGCGCAGGTTTCGTAATCAGCTATCAGTAATAACGTTCAGGATTTTTTTTCATCATTCCTAATTCATCATTTATTATTACTGTCTTTGATTATATAATCGTGGGAGCCGGTTCGGCAGGCTGCGTTTTAGCTAACCGTTTATCAGAAGACCCTTCCGTCAAAGTGCTGCTACTTGAAGCCGGCGGACCAGACAAAAAACTGGAGATCGGTATCCCCGGCGGCTATGGAAAACTCCACCGGACGGAAGTGGATTGGGGGTTTTGGACAGAGCCCCAGAAATACGTCAACAACCGGAAAATCTACGTTCCGCGCGGAAAAACGCTGGGCGGCAGCAGTTCAACCAACGCCATGATCTACGTGCGCGGCAATAAGGAAGATTACAACGGTTGGGAAAAAGGAGGCGCTACGGGCTGGTCATATCAGGATTTGTTACCCTATTTTTTAAAATCTGAATATAACGAGGATTTGATCAACGCCTACCATGGTCGGCAGGGTCTGTTGCACGTCGCCACACAAAAACTGCATCATTCGCCCCTATGCGTCGCCTTCCGCGAAGCCTGCGTACAAAATCATATTCTAAAGAATTTCGATTATAACGGCGCCGATCAGGATGGCGTAGGCGAAGCCCAATTCACCATTAAAAACGGCAAACGGCAAAGCGCCGCCGTAGCCTTTTTGAAGCCCGTGATGAACAGGCCCAACTTGACGGTTTTAACCCGCATTCAGGTATTAAAAGTTAATATCCTTAAAGACCGCGCGACAGGCGTCGACGCCCTTCATCAGAAGAAAGCGGTCTCGTTCAAAGCTACGCGGGAAGTCATCCTTTCTGCCGGGGCCATACAATCTCCGCATTTGCTCATGTTGTCCGGTGTCGGCGATGCCGAAGAACTCAAAAGGCACGGGATAGAACTAAAAAAGGACTTATCCGGCGTCGGCAAAAATTACCAGGATCATTTATTCAGCAACGTCAGCAGCCTTTGTAATCAAAAATTAGGTCTCAATCCGCACGTTGCTTCCCTCCAGCAACTAAAGGACGTGGCGCGGTATTTCCTGACGGGCAAAGGCGTGCTGGCCGCAAGCCCTCTCGAAGGCAACGCCTTCGTTAAAACCCTGCCCGGTTTGGACCGCCCGGACCTCCAGCTACATTTCGTCCCTTTACATTTGGGCGACAATTACGATTTCGACGTCCATGACCTAAAAACGTACCCCCTAACCGACGGCTACAGCGTTTTACCTATTCTGCTCCACCCTAAAAGCCGGGGATTTATAGGCCTGCGCTCGGCAAACCCCTTGGACGCGCCATTGATACAGCCCAATTTTTTTAGCGAAGAAAATGATTTATTGCAATTGGTCGAAGGCGTAAAAGTAGCCCGCAGGATCATGGAAGCCAAAGCCTTCGACCCATACCGCGTTAATTTTTTAAGCCCGCCCAACGGCATGAGCGACGAAAGTATTGCCGATCACATCAAAAAACAAACGGAAACCCTTTATCACCCGGTCGGCTCCTGCAAAATGGGCGTCGACGAAATGGCCGTGGTCGATCCGCGCCTCCGTGTGACCGGAATCGAAAACCTGCGGGTGATCGACGCTTCGATTATGCCGGAAATAACTTCAGGCAACACCAACGCGCCGGCCATCGCCATCGCCGAAAAAGGCGCCGACTTAATTAAAGAAGATAATCGCCGCTAAACATCATGATCCTTTTCCATTGGATATAAGGCAGACGCTTTTATCGGAACATTCAAAAGCCGTTACGCATCGCGTCGTTCAATATGTCGGCGCCGACCCGGATAAAATGGCCGGGCTCATGGCGTTATTTTTTGCCGGCGAATACCGCGTAACCCAGCGCGCCGCTTGGGCCGTCGGCGAAATCGGCGCCCAATCCCCGGCGCTGATCGCGCCCTACCTCGAAACCATGATAGACCATTTAAATACCCCCGTTCACGACGCTGTCAAACGAAATACGGTCAGGATCTTCCGGGATCTGCCAGTCCTGCCTGAATCCCTCCTCGGAAAACTGACGACCTCCTGCTTCAATTTGTTAACCGATCCGAAAGAACCCATTGCCGTTAAAGTATTCTGTATTAGAATTTTAGCCCGCGTCTGCGAACAGGAGCCCGGCTTATGGGATGAACTTCAATTGGTTTTGGAAGACGGTCTTCCGCACTCCTCCGTTGCTTACCGTTCCGCAGCCATGGACGTTTTGAAAAAGAGAAAAATCTAAGCGACCGGAATGCTACGACCTACGCATCCTGCTCATCCTAAAATCTGGAAAATCCTGATTCAGATAACCCATCTCACAAAACCTAAGAAAATGTTGTCTGATTAACTGAAGGCTAAATATTAAAGCCTCAAAAGCGCGCCTTGTTTCTATTAAAGTTTAACAATCCGTTGTTCATAAAATTACGTACCTTCGGGAGTTAAAAAAGGGATCGTCTACATGACCAAATCACTCCTCATTTTTCTCTTTATGGTCGCATTAGACGCTCCGCCCGTCTCCGCGCAATTCCACATTAACGGCTCTGCCATTAAAACTGATTCTATTTGTTACCAACTCACCACGGCCCAAAACTGGCAGGTCGGCTCTATATGGGACACGTCTAAGATCAACCTCAACTACTCGTTTCAGGCTATCCTCGACGTCTTTTTCGGTTGCCAGTCCTTCGGAGCGGACGGGATCGTATTTGGCTTCCAGCCGGTCTCTACCTCCGTGGGCGCCGCCGGAGAAGGCATTGGATTTAAAGGAGTCGCTCCGTCGCTGGGCATCGAAATGGATACCTATCAGAACCTGAACCTCGCCGACCCGCCCTACGATCACATCGCCATCATTAAAAACGGGGATCCAGACCATCACCACGCTAACACTTTATTTGGCCCCCGCCCCTTCGATCATGGCGGCGTCACCGCCAACAATATTAAAGACTGCAAAAAGCACGACCTAAAGGTAAATTGGAACGCGGATTCGATGGTACTTGAAGTTTATTTTGATTGTTTTTCGGTCGCCCGCTATCAGGGCGATATCGTTAATGATATTTTTAAAGGCGATCCTTGGGTCTATTGGGGATTCACTTCCGCGACCGGCGGCCAGAACAACGAACACGACGTTTGTTTGAAATACACCACTTTTTTGGATAAATTACCGGATACCGTGCTATGCAAAGGCGGATCGCTGCAATTGAACGCCAAAGGCGGGATTTCTTATGTTTGGACTCCCGCCGCAGGATTGAGCAATCCGCTGATCGCCAACCCTATTGCTAAACCCGATTCAACCACTCAATACGTGGTCGCCATTAAGGACGCCTGCCTGCGGGCGTTTAAAGATACGCTCGTTGTCAAGATAGGCGGAACGCCCATCGAAAGCTTGAACTTAGGACCCGATACCCTTATTTGCGATCAAAACACGCTCCGGCTGAACGCTAATGTAGTTAAAAACGCTACCTACAAATGGTCGGATAATTCGACGGACTCCGTTCTGGTAGTTTCCAAAGCCGGAACGTATGCTGTGACCGTCCAAAAAGCTGGCTGCATTGCGCGCGATACTATCCAAATAAAATACTTGACCAGCCCGGTGGTCGATTTACCTTTTCTGGTAGATACCTGTCTCAATAAAAAAGTGTTTTTATCCGCAAAAAACCCGGCGGCAACCTATTTCTCGCAGGACGGTTCGACTATACGAGATTATATTGTATTAAAAACCGGCCT